>CANHAG010000001.1 GCA_947458525.1 Rhodospirillaceae bacterium
GTGAAGACGCATGGATTGTGCGCGGTAAACCGATAAAGGTGATTGACTTTATTTATGACAGCATTAGCGCGCTGGATCGACCGAAACCGGAAGATGATCGATATGTTAGTCTGAAGGGTAGATTCGGGAGTAAGGATACAAAAGGAGCCTCACAAAACCCCCGCATCAACCCGCTGCGTGACCCGAAGATGAGAAAGGCAGTGGAAGAAGTATCGCGGGATTGGAACAGGGGCGAAACCCCGCCCCGCCACGGCGACCAAGGTCACGGGCGCTGATGCGTCAGCCGCCTGCGTTCATGATTGTCATGCCGTCTTTATGACGGCATCTGTGCTATTTTCCCTTGAGTGAGCGCATTTTAGCGAGCGCCTGGGGCTGGCGCGGGTTCATGCGTAAAATGCGCTGAAGATCTTCCTGCGCCAGCGCCTTATCGCCAATGGCAAGCAGCAGTTCCGCCCGCGCCAGCAGCAGGTCTTCGCCGTTTGGCCGCAGGCTGAGTGCGTGGTCAAGATCCTGCACGGCATCGGTCGTCTGGCCCTGTTTCATATATATTCCGGCACGGTCGAGCAGTAATTCACTTACCTGTCTTCCGGTGCGCGGTTGGTCGTGCGCGCGTGGGGCAAGGCGCGCAATCTGTACCGAAAGACTTCGCCGCGCCTTTTCATGCTGCCCGGCCTCCACCCATGCGCGCGCGGCCTGACGGGTGACGTAGCTGCGCAGCACCTCCTCCCCTTCTGGCAGCGCATCGCGAATTTTGTCGAGCGCCTCGCCTGCCTCCTGATAACGCCTGAGCCCATAGAGTGCCATGGCGCGGCAATGGGCGGAGCCAATGGTGTTATCCGTACGGGCTAAATCCTCAGCTTTTTTTAAGGCGGCAGCGGCATCGGTGGTGGCAAGTGTTGCGCAGGCTTCATAGGCGGGGCTGGTGGTAAAGCTCTCCGCCGCAGGTGCAGCGGCGGCAAGAAGGAACCAGCAGGCGGCAGTGCCAATAAGTGCAGAATACATAAGGTCTTCTTAGAGAAACCGCTGCAGGCCCGCAAGCAATTGCACTTGGCATGTGAAATGCATAGCATGGTGCCATGCCCCGTGCTTTTTCACGCCCGACATGCCTTGCGCTTGCCCTGATACTGGGGGGGAGTCTATCGGCCTGTGACTCGGTGAATAACTCCACGCAGGCCGCGGCGAGCTCTACCAGAGAATGGAGCGATAATACCCAGCGTGTTTTCAGCGGATTTTTTACCCTGACGCCAGAACCAGTGCCGCAACTGCCGCAGACGCGCTATTGTTATCAGATGCAGTCGGATATTGTGTGCTATGACGTAGCGCAGCCCGGTATGACTGCGCGGCTCTTTGGCTATCAGGATGGGGATCAGATATCGTTCTTCAGACAGGGCGGTGGTTCACTGGGCTTCAGCGCCCCGCGCATCATGGATATGTCGGGGGTAGAGCTGGGGGGAGCGGATATTACCAGCCAGCCGATCACACCGCCTGCGTCACCAAGCGCCCAATGCATAGACGCAAACGGCCAGCCCTTCTACTGCGGCCAGTCGCCTTATGTGGGTGCGCCCGCACCTGAACCTATGAAGCTTTAACGCGGCTGAAGTTCTGTTTTTGTCAGCTCCGGCTGTTGCCAGAGGCTCTGGTCAAGCGCGCCACACTGGTGGCAATGCAGTTCCCACTCGCGTTGCGACACGCCGCAGGCACGGCAGTGCCAGTGCGGTTCGTTTGGTGCATCCATGGCACGTTTGAGCCAGACAGAGGCGTCACTCTCTGCCCCCAGATGGGGGGCGATCTCGGCCATCAGCGCATAGAGCAGCTTGCGGTCATGGGTTTTGATGGCGCTGCGTAACAATTCCGCCGCTGATTCATACTGCTCAAGACCAACATAAACGCGCGCGCGCAGATAGGCCGATTCGGCCGTGTCTTTGGCGTTTGATGTAATCCGCCGCGCGATCCGCGCCCGGCGCGATGGCGGCAGCAATTCAATCACGGCGAGCGCATTTTCCACCAGCATCGCGGGTGGCGACGCACTCCAGCTGTCTTTCAGCAGATGCAGGGCGCGCGACATCTGTCCGGCGGTTTGAAAATGCTGAAGCAAGGCAAGGGTGGCGGGCACAAAATTCGGCGCATAGTGCGTGGCATGGCGCAGCTCGCGGTAGCTGGTTTGCGCATCGGCCGCTTCCTGCGCCAGAAAATAATGGCTGATAGCCGCGTAGCGTTTGCGCTCCGCCTCGCTCAGGGGGCTACCGATTTTCCAGCCCTCGCTGCGCTGTAATACATCGCGGTAGCGCCCGGCGCGCAGGTAAAGATCCATCAGGCTGCGTAAAATCCACGGGTCGCGCGGATGGGCGTGATCCGCCTCCACCGCCAGTCGCAATGCTTCTTTTTCATCGCCGGATTTGAGCTTCTGCTCAATCAGCCGCCGGGTGGCGAAATGCGCCGTCTCCTTATGCCCAAGCAGATGGCGCAGATGCTCGCCAGAGGTTTTGTTATCTCCCTGCGCCTGCGCCAGTTGCGAGGCAAGCAGCCGTGGCAGGGCGCTTTGCGGCAGGCGCTGAATCGCGTGTTTGAGCGATTTTTCTGCCCCGCGCGGATCCTGCATGGCCAGCGCGGTCACTGCGCGGCTTAAAGATTCAAGCCCCTGCTCGGTCTGTTGCAGCCGGCGTTTATAGTGCCGCCGCCCGCGCCATGAAAAAAGCTGCCAGACAAGAAGCGTAAGCCAGGAGACAACAACAAGCAGCAGAATCAGAAGGAAAAGCGCAAGCACTACCGCCACGCGGATTTCGTAGCTGAACCATTTGATGATGACATAACCGGGATGGTTGATGAGCCAGAGCGCAGCCACCGACACCGGAATCATGAGCACCAGCAGGAGGAATAATCTGGGCATCAGGGCGCCTCTTCTTGCGTAAGCAGTTGCGACTCAATGGCATTCAGCGCCTGTAACACCGCGCGGCGGTTTTTATACTGCGCAAGCCATGGCTCGTAGCCTTTACGCGGGGTTTGCATCAATATCTCTGCGGCTTCATCAAGATCATCATTTTCAATAGCTGCGGGCAGGGGGTCGGATTCATCAATCTTGCGGATGGAAAGGTACGGGGCAAGCCCGGCCTGCCAGTCGGAAGAGGCTGCGGCCTCGGCTTGCGCGCGCGCTTCCGCCTGCTTAAGGGCTTCACCCAGCGCATCGCGAAGCTCAGCACGGGTTGCGATACCGCCGGTATTTTTCGACACCACCCGGCGGATGGGTTCCGGTATATCCGGCATTTCCTGAAGCAGCAGGTACCATTCACTTTTGAAATTTTCGCCGCTCAGCACCTCGCGCCGCAGGGCAAGATACGCGGGGAAGGGGCTTGAAGATCCCGCATCTTCCGCGCGCGTGATAGTGCCTTTTGGTGCCGCCGCAGGCGGTGCTGCGGACTCAAGCGCTCTTAGTTGCTCTGTCAGTGCGCGCTGGGCCTCCTGCGATTCAGCAAGCGAAGCTTCGAGCGCCGCGCGTTCTTCAGCACCGGAAGCATCCGCGGCAGGTGGCGGGCATTCTGGCGCCTGCAGCTGCTTTTTCAGACGCTGTTCAGACTCAGTCAGTGCCTGAATTCTCTCCTGCCCTTTGAAATAGGCGCCGCTCAGCCCCATCAGTGCGATGATTGCGAGCGCGGCCAGAACCCAGGGGAGTTTCTGTTTCATAGCGTGGTTTTAGCCGAGATTATTATTTCTAGCAACGATTCCTCGCTGGGGTGGCGGGCGGAAAAAACCCGCCCCCAGCGCTCACGGGTGAGAGAGTCAGCGATAGCGTCGCTCAGGCAAAAGGCATCAAGTGGGCGGGCAGGGGTGAGGTGATGACGATCCATCAACATATGCGCAAATCCGGCCGCGCGGGCGGAATAGAGCACGACGCCCGATACTGCCGGCCAGTCTCTAAGCAATTCCGGTGGAAGATCGGGCGCGATTTCCGCCGCATAGGTGATATGTTCCGTCACCCCGTGACCGGCGGCGCGCAGCAGGCTTGCAATATCCACCCGCAGGTCGCGCCCGCGCAGATAGAGAAAATGCTGCGGGGTAGGGGTGTGCGCAATCAGCGCTTCGGCGAGGCCTGCCGCATCTGCCGCGAGTATTTTGGCTTTCGCAAACCCCCTGGCGCGCGCTGCCGCCTGGCTTGCCACTCCTACCGTATAAAGCGGTAAAGAAGTGAGGGATTCAGGATAGTCAGCCGCCCCCAGCGCATGCTGGCTGGTGGTGAGTATGGCGGTGAAATCCCCCGGCCTCACACAGGTGGTAATGGGAAAAATACGCTGCACAGGCGCGGTGATGGTCATGATACCGCGCACCGCCAGTGCCTCAGCCAGTGACTGATTCGCAAGCCCAGGGCGGGTGAGCCAGAGCGTCATGACGGCAGCTTCAGTATATGCCCGGCGACGCGCCGTAATGTTGCGCCGAGTTCATCGCCAAGCTTTGCGGCATCGGCTGGGGCAGATTCGGCTTCCTCCGTAAAACGTTCGGAACCATCGGGCGCGGTGACTTCCGCGCGCAGAAATATCTGGCCGTTACGATATTCGGCAAGCCCAGCAATCGGCGTGCGGCAGGAACCATCCAGCCGCGCGAGCATGGCGCGCTCGGCCTCTGCGCAGATGAACGTTTCCGCATGCGCGAGGGCGGCGAGATACGCGCGCACCCGTTCATCCGCGCGGCGGCATTCCACCGCAATAATCCCTTGTGCTGCGGCCGGCAGCATGATTTCAGGCGCGATACGCGCGCGGATATGCTCGCTCATGCCAAGCCTGTCAAGCCCGGCACAGGCAAGGAAAGTGGCGGCCGCTGCCCCGTCATGCAATTTTTTCAGCCGCGTTTCCACATTGCCGCGCAGCTCCACAATCGTGACCCTCGGATGAAGATAGCGCAGCTGTGCCGCACGGCGCAGGGAAGACGTACCCACCACCGCGCCTTCCGGCAGGGATTCAAGGCTGGAAATGGTGGGGCTGATCCATGCGTCGCGCGGGTCGTCGCGCGGCAGCACGGCGGCGATGGTCAGGCCGTCAGGCAGCACGCTTGGCATGTCTTTCATCGAATGCACGGCAAGATCAATGCGGTTTTCCAGCAATGCCTCTTCCAGCTCTTTGGTGAAAAGCCCCTTATACCCCCAGTCGCCAAGCCTTGCACGCTGGTCGCGGTCACCTGCGGTTGTCATCCGGTGCAGCGAAACGGTAAGGTCAGGGAACCGCGCTACCAGTGCCGCGCGCAGTTTTTCCGCTTGCGTGACGGCGAGCTTACTGGCACGCGTGCCGATGCGTAGAACATTGCTCATAAGGCGCTTGGGTAGCTGATTGGCGGAAAATGGACAAGAAATTTACCATCCTTGGGATTGAATCAAGCTGCGACGAAACCGCCGTAGCGCTGGTGACGAGCGACCGCACCATACTTGCCGAGGCGCTCGCCTCGCAGCAGGAGGCGCACGCGCCTTATGGCGGCGTGGTGCCCGAGATTGCCGCCCGCGCCCATCTTACGCAGATTGACCGGCTGCTGGCGCCAATCCTTGATTCCCTTCACCCTATTGATGCGGTGGCAGCCACCACCGGGCCGGGGCTGATTGGCGGGGTGATTGTGGGCACCATGGTAGGCAAGGCCGTGGCGGCGGCGCGGGGCGTTCCGTTTCTTGCCATTAACCATCTTGAAGCGCATGCGCTTACCGCGCGGCTGACCGAGCCGGTGGAGTTCCCTTACGCGCTGCTGCTGGTTTCTGGCGGCCATTGCCAGATGCTGCGGGTAGCGGGAGTGGGGGAATATCAATTGCTGGGCGAAACGCGCGACGATGCGCTGGGGGAAGCCTTCGATAAATGCGCAAAAATGCTGGGTCTGCCTTACCCCGGCGGCCCGGTGATAGAGCGTCTGGCGCAGGCCGGCAACCCTGCCGCTATTCCTCTGCCGCGCCCGATGATCGGCGTGGCGGGGAGTGATTTTTCTTTCTCCGGACTCAAGACCGCTGTGCGACTCGCGATTGAATCGCACCTGCGTCAGGGGCATGGAATGGATGATCCGTTCCGCGCCGATATGGCGGCTTCGTTCCAGGCGGCGGTTGGGGAAGTGCTGGCTGATCGGCTGCGCCATGCCTGCGATACTCTTGCCCAACATGCGCCGGTGACAAGCTGGGTGTTGGCGGGCGGGGTGGCGGCGAATCACTATCTGCGCGGGGTGGTGGAAGCAGCGATTGCGCCTTACGGCCTGCCGCTTTACGCGCCACCGCCAAGGCTCTGTACCGATAATGCGGTGATGATCGCCTGGGCGGGGGTGGAGCGTTTCCGCCTTGGCCAAGCGGATGATCTTACCGCCGAACCCCGCGCCCGCTGGCCGCTTGTCGCGCTCAGTTAGCGTGACTTTTCGCTCTAGGCGGTGGGGTGCTGCGGTAACGCTGCTCAAGAAAAGCAAGCAGGGCGCGAAGCCCGAGCGCCTCACCACCCGTGGGGCGGCCGGGCTGGTTATCCGCATTCCACGCATAGGTATCCAGATGAATCCACGGCGTGCGGTCACTTACAAAACGTTTCAGGAATAAGGCAGCCGTTACCGACCCGGCAAAGCCGAAATTCGGCGTATTGGTGACGTCGGCAATGGTGCCATTGATGTATTTATCATACCCCATCCATAGCGGCATATGCCATAGCGGGTCATGGATGGCGAGTGCTGTGCGTTCAAGCGACTGCGCCAGCACGTCATCATTGGCGTAAAGTGCCGGAAGCTCAGGCCCCAGCGCCGCGCGCGCTGCGCCGGTGAGTGTCGCCGCATCAATAATGAGATCGGGCGATTCACTATCTGCTTCCGCCAGCGCATCCGCCAGAATGACGCGCCCTTCCGCATCGGTTGAGCCAATTTCCATCGTGATGCCTTTGCGGGTCTTCAATACATCCTGCGGGCGGAAGGCGCGCGACCCCACGCTGTTTTCCACCGCCGGAATCAGCAGGCGCAGCGCCACCGGAAGTTTGGCCATGGCAATGGCCTGGGTGAGCGCCAGCATCAGTGCCGCACCGCCCATATCTTTTTTCATCAGCTTCATTGCGTCATAGGGTTTAAGGTCAAGCCCGCCCGTATCAAAACACACGCCCTTGCCCACCAGCGTCAGGCGCTTATGTTTCGGGTTGCCCCAGCGCAGATCAATGAGACAGGGCGCATGTTCAGAAGCGCGCCCGACCGCATGAATTGCCGGGTAATTCTTTTTCAGTAATTCCTCGCCGCGAATGATTGTGAGTTTTGCGCCAATGCTTGCCGCCACGTCACGCGCGGCGGCGGCCAGATGCTCTGGCTGCATGTGATTGGCAGGCGTGTTGATGAGGTCGCGGGCAAGAAAAATCGCCGCGCGCTGCTGTTCAATTTTTTCAAGCACAACTGATCTGGGCAGCGCCAGCTTCAGCCGTTTTGTTGGCAGTGATTTGTAGCGGCTGAACTGATACTGGGCGAGGGCGAAGCCAAGTGCGGCCTGCTGTAACTCCGCGTTACTCCACGCTCCCGCAATAGAATACGTTCCAGCCGGAAGCAGGGCGGGTAGATGCGCCAGCGCCCAGATGGGCTGAGCGCCAGCACCCGCAAGCACCGCCTCTGGTGCGCCATCTTTTCCGGGAATCAGAATGGCCGTGAAAGGCCTGGCGGTAAATCCTTGCGCCTCTACCCAGCGTCGTGCCGCGCTGTGTGCGGTTTTACGCCATGTGGGGAACGTTTCCGTGGTGAGCGGATGAATCGGAATCGCGCTCTTGGCAGGCAGGTGAGAGAAAAAATCAGACATGAACCCCTCGTTTAAGTATTTTTTACCACAGCATTTTATGCTCTATGATTCACTCACCCAGCACGGTGATGAACCCCTGTGCCTGCAGGGCGGCGGCTTCTTCGGCGGGTGTTTCTGCGGGCAGGGTTCTGACGGGAAGTTCTTTCACCGGCGGTAATAGTGCCAGCATGTCATTCGCATAAAGGGTGAAGCCCACCGCTGCTTCACCGGCAGGGGTGCGGTAGGCGCCGCCACGCCCAAGCTCAAGCGCAGGCTGGTTGAGAAACAGAGCAAAGCCCGCCCCCGCATAATAACCATAACCGCTCATATCGACCAGATCGAGGGTGATACGGGCGGGAAGTTTGCGGCGCTCAAGTGCCGCCACCAGCGCTGTGACTTCCGCAACGGCTCTCGCAATGGTGGGATGTGTCATGCCGCCAAGCTGCGCCAGTACCTCACTTGCTGCGCCCGAGGCTGCAACCAGTGCCGCAATTTGCGGTTCGCCAAGCGCCATCAGTTTTGCGCTGTCTTTACGTTTTACTGCTTCGATTACTGCGCCTTTATCTCTGGCGTCATCCAGCAATGGCGCGAGGATGGAGGGGTAGTGAATATCAAGCGTCATCGCCCCAAGACCTGCCGTTTTCAGTGCATGTACGGCCAGACTGATGATTTCCGCCAGTGCCGCATCATCCGCACTGCCGTAGCGTTCAATCCCCACTTGCGTATGTTGGCGCCTCGTTTCTAGCGCCTCTGGCGTGGTGCGCAGCGTATAGCCCGCATAGCACAGGCGCAGTGGCCGCGTGACGCCTGCCAGCTGATGGGTGGCAATGCGTGTAATCTGGCTGGTCATATCTGCGCGCAGCGCCAGCATGCGGTGGGCGAGGGGATCCATCACCCTGAATACGTGATGCGAAGTGGCAGCACCCTGACCGCTCAGCAGCGCTTCCTCAAATTCCATGAGTGGGGGAATCACCGGCTGATAGCCAAATCCGCGGAAGGATTTAAGCAGATGGTGGATAAGGCCAAATTCCTGCATCGCCATGGGCGGCAATACATCCATCAGCCCGGAAGGAAGGAGGGGGGCAGAATTCATCGTGTCATGTGCCTTTTTATCGGTTCGTTACTGCGAGGGTTTTAGCCTGAAGTAATTCTGTGTGAGATCATTTGCACCGCCCAGGCAGTCGTCATTGCGAGGCCTTTAAGGCCGAAGCAATCCAGCAAAAAAACTTTTTAGTTATTGGCTGGATTGCTTCGGCGGCCAAGACCACCTCGCAATGACGGCTGCGTGATTTGTGCCAGGGTCTCAACATATATAACGCTCGCATCATCCTACTTCTTATTCACATCATCGGCAACGAGGATACCGCCGATCGCGTAATCATGCCGCGCCATGTCGCTCAGGATGATACGCACCTGATCGGGCGCGCTGCCAAGCGCCGTGCATACGGCTTGCGTGACCCCGGCCACGAGGGCGCGTTTCTTCTCCACATCCCTGCCTTCGAGCAGGTGAATTTCAACAATCGGCATGGGTCTCTCCCCTGTAAGCGCTTGGTTATGCGCCCTTGCCAGCAGCATGGCAATAGATTTTTGTTGCGCTACAGCCAGTTTTTAGCTATAAGCCCGCCCCGAGTGAGATGCGGAAGTTAAATACCGCGTTGAACAGACTTGGATTTGCTAATGGATACTGTGAAAGAGGGCTTGCCGTTCTTTCCTTCCTTGTCAAACCGTCTTCGCTCACCACTGAGCCTGTCATGGTGACGGGCTCGGACATTTTGATAAAGGAGTTTCGAATGGCTACTGGTACCGTTAAATGGTTTAATCCCACCAAGGGTTATGGGTTCATCCAGCCGGAAGATGGCGGGTCGGATGTGTTTGTGCACATCACCGCTGTGCAACGCGCTGGCCTGAATGACCTGAAAGAAAATCAGCGCGTCAGCTATGAGCTGATTACCGAGAAGGGTAAAACCTCGGCCGGTAATCTGCAGGTGCTTGCTGCCTAAGGCAGTACGCGCACGCGTTTACAAGACGAAAGACGCTTTCCTGTGAAGGAAAGCGTCTTTTTTTTTGAGGATACGCAGGATAAATCCGCTAGATTATTTCACCACTCTTCACTAGTTTCCCGCCATGTTCGACACACAACTGATTCTGGCCAATCTGACAAGCCCGGCAGTCTTATGCTTTATCATCGGCGCAGTGGCGGCGCTCTTGAAAAGCGATCTGCGCGTGCCGGCGCAGGTGCATGAATCCATCGCCATGTTCCTGTTATTTTCGATTGGCCTAAAAGGCGGCATCGCCCTTTCTCACACCAGCTTTGACGCGCTGCTCTCACCCATGGTGGCGACCCTTATTCTCGGCATACTCACTCCGTTGATTTCCTACGGACTGGCAAGGCGTTTCGGCCGGTTAAGCGTGATTGATGCGGCGGCGGTTGCCGCCCATTTCGGCTCCGTCTCGGCGGTAACGTTTATGGCCGCGCTCAACTTCGCCAATCAGTCAGGCATCAGTTTTGAAGGCTTCATGACGGCGCTTCTGGTGCTGCTTGAAATACCCGGTATTGTCATTGCACTGGCGCTTGCGGGCTATCTTAATCAGGAAAAGAAAATCAGCCTGCGTCATGTGGTGCAGGAAGCCCTGACCGGTAAAAGCGTGGTGCTGCTGACCGGCGGGCTGCTCGTGGGGCTGCTGGCTGACCCTGCGGGAGTAAAAGCGATTTCGCTTGTCTTCATCACGCCGTTTCAGGGTGTGCTTGTGTTCTTTCTGCTTGAGATGGGCGTGGTGGCCGCCACCCGGTTTCGTGAGGCCAGAGCCTCACTTCCCTTCATGCTTACCTTTGGCACGCTGGTGCCGCTTATGTTCGGGCTGATGGGGGTGGTGGCAGGCGAACTTGCCGGGCTTTCCGCCGGCGGGGCGGCGATTCTCGCCACCATGGCGGCGAGCGCTTCTTACATCGCGGCACCTGCCGCCGTGCGTATGGCGCTGCCGGAGGCGAACCCCGGCTTATACCTCACCATGTCTATCAGCATTACCTTACCGTTTAATATCGCCCTTGGCATTCCGCTTTATTTCGCCTTTTCTGAGATGTTCCTAAGCTGGCTCGGTCGTTGATTCTGTAAACCGTTTGCGGATACGGGTGCCGTGGATCAGCTGTGGCTTTTCTGGGTCGCCCCGCTCATTGGTGCGGCACCGGGCGCGCTGATTTGTTAGAATTTACTCGCGCGCGCGGAGCAGTTCCCCTAGGCTCGGCGTATGTCTGAGCCGGCTATTATCACGTCCGACTACCGCCCTGAGATTGACGGGCTGCGCGCGGTGGCTGTGCTGCTGGTGCTGCTGTTTCATCTGGGTATTTCTGGCCTCAGCGGCGGCTATGTGGGGGTGGATGTTTTCTTTGTTATCAGCGGATTTCTGATTACCCGCATTCTTTATAACGAGATAAAAGCCGGCACGTTTCGCCTCGCCAATTTCTATGAACGCCGGGTGCGGCGCATTGTGCCAAGCCAGCTGGCCGCGCTTTTGCTTACGGCGCTGGGGGCGTTTCTGCTTTTTTCTCCGGCTGATTTTCTGAAATTCGCCGATGCGCTGATGGCGACATTGCTTTTTGTCTCCAACATCTATTTCTGGAAAGAAATCGGCTATTTCACCTCCGACGTTGAGATCAAGCCGCTGCTGCATATGTGGTCTCTCAGCCTCGAGGAGCAGTTTTACCTGATCTGGCCGATCCTGCTATTATGGCTGATGACCAGGCGCTGGCGCGGCTGGGTGCTCATCATTGGCGGGCTGCTCGCGGCCGCGAGTCTGGCGCTCGCGGTGGTCTGGTCGCATAAAGACCCGAACGCGGCTTTTTACCTGCTGCCATTTCGCGTATTTGAATTTATTATTGGCGGGGCGCTGGTCTGGCTGCGCCGTCCGGCCTCGCGCTTCTTAAATGAGGCGCTGTTTCTTCTGGGGCTGGTGATGATTTTTTACGCCGCCACCCATTTTTCCATCACCACGCCGTTTCCTTCGTATTTTGCGCTGGTGCCCTGTATCGGTGCCGCGCTGGTGATATATGGTGGGTCGGCGCCTTTCAGCCGCCATGTGCTCGCCAACCCCCTCATGACCTATCTGGGGCGCATCAGCTATCAGATTTACCTTATCCACTGGCCACTGATTGTATTTTTCAAATACCGCGCCTTTGAACCAATGGGCGTTAGCGATCAGCTACTCATCACTGCCGCTACGCTGCTGCTTTCCGTGCTCATCTATCACGCTATCGACCGCCCCTGCCGCCCCCTTTCAAGGGCGCATGGCGCCCGCGCCTTCCGCGTGGAAATTGGCTGCGCAGTGATCGCGGTGGCGATGGCGGTGTTTGCGCTATCCATCCGCCTTGATTTTGGCTGGACATGGCGGCTGAACAAAGAATATCTCGCCATGGTCAATAACCCCAGCGAGTTTAACCGCACCCAGTATGGCGGGGCGGATGTGGCTTCTAAAACTCTGGTCACGCTTGGGGTTGCCTCCGCTGCGCCGTCGTTTCTGTTTCTGGGGGATAGTTTTGCCGCGCAATACGCGCATGGATTAACGAATTTTCTGACGCGCGAAGGGCGGGCGGCACAGATTTTTTTCATGCCGGACTGCCTGATGCTGCCGGGCGTGGTGGTGCATGACCGCGGTGCGCCGATGAAAGCCTGTCAGGAGCTTATTGCCACGCTTCCTGCGATGCTGCAGGAAAACCAGCTCCCCCTCGTGATTGCGAATAGCTGGAATACTTACAGCAAGCGTCTGGCGCAACCGGATGGTACGGAAATCACCTTCCCCGACGAACAGAGCTACTACCGGTTTCTCTTCGACCGGATTGATGGATTGCGCGCCATGATTGGTGCCAATCGGCCGATTATCATGCTCGGCATTCAACCGGGCATCAAGGATCAGAAACCCATCATGCGCTGTTTTCAGGTGCCTACCTACCTGCCGAATGACTGCGCCGCCCATGCGACGGTGCCTGAGAGTGAGTTGTTCAACGGCGTAGAATTTAATCGCATGGCGGCGGAATTTGCCGCCAGCCGGCCGAATGTCACGTTTCTCAACCCCTACCATGCTTTCTGCACCGAAGGCGCCTGCCGCATGATTGAGGGAACCAGTATTTTATACTCAGATTCCGTGCATCTTTCCAAGGCCGGGTCAGACCATGCCATACAGTTCTTTGCAGCAGCGTTCAGAAAGCTGTTTCTCGCGCCGTAATCGCGGCAGCTATTCTGCCAGCGGCATCTGCGAGGAATGCTGATCCATAATCAGCCAGCGCCCGTTATCCATTTCAAACACAAAGGTGAACCGGGCGGGCATGGTGAAAATCTTGCCGTTATTTTCATATTCAAACGTGTAAAGCCCGCTGATGACGGCCGCATTATCGCCCATAAGGCGCAGATACTGCTCATTCACCCGTACCGAAAGTTTGGGCAGCTTCATGATGGATTCAAAGTAAGCAAGGCGCTGCTCATGGGTGGTAATGGGGTCATCAGAGAGTGTTGAAATCAGCACAGCGTCTTTGGCGTAGAGGCTTGTAATCGCCTCCGCATTGCCGGTGCTTAACGCCTCTGTCCATGCGGTAAATGCGGACTTCACCTGATCCCGCGGGCTTGCCAGTGCGGGAGAAGTAACCAGTAATACACCCAGAGCCAAGGCGGTAAAATATCCACGCATTATATATACTCCCTATCGTTATGAGACTGATAAACGAGTCGTAGCGCGCTTTATTGCCAACTTCAAGTTAAGGTTTTCGCTTGCTGGCAGGTAATTCTTGTGCTTTTTAGCGCGCCTGACCCGTCCATCCTCAGGATAAAAGGAATATTTATGCAGGTAAAAGCCAAAGCCCAGAAGGGACTTTCCTATAGCTACTCCGTTACGGTACCGGCAAGCGCGCTTGAAGCGCAGATGGAAACGGAGCTGCAATCCTATGGGAAGCGCGCGAAAATACCGGGGTTTCGTCCCGGTAAAATCCCCATGTCCGTGCTCAAGCAGCGCTTCGCCAAGGACGTGATGGGCGAGGTCTTGCAGCGTTCAGTCAACAAAGCCTCGCGCGATGTGATTGAGGAAAACAAGCTGCGCCCGGCCATGGCGCCCGAGGTCAAAATCACCGAATTCAAGGAAGGCGGGGATCTGCAATTTGATATGGAGCTGGAAGTCATCCCCGAGGTGCCAAAAATTGCTTACGAGAAATTCACGGTGGATGAATATACCTGCGAAGTTCCGGAAACCAAAGTGACGGAAAGTCTTGAGCGCCTTGCTCAGACCCGCCGCCATCTGCATAAGGAAGAAGGCGAGGCCAAAATTGGGTCTGTTGTGAAGATTGACTTTGTTGGCAAGATTGATGGCGAGGCATTCAGCGGTGGTTCCGCCAAAGGCCATATGCTGGAGCTGGGGGCAGGCCAGTTCATTCCCGGATTTGAGGAGCAGCTGGTGGGCGCCAAGCCGGGCGACGAAGTGGCGGTGAAAGTTGATTTCCCCGCAGATTATCACAGCGCGGCGCTGGCCGGAAAGCCGGCCGTGTTTGATGTCACCGTGCATGAGGTGCACCGCATCCACGTGCCGGAGGTGAATGAAAAACTGGCGGATGCCTTCGGGTTTGAGGATTTACAGGCACTGAAAAAAGCCGTGGCGACCCAGATGGCGGAAGAGCTGGCGCGCGCAGCGCGTGACCGATCGAAAAAGCAGCTGTTTGACCTGCTGGATGAAAAAGCCTCGTTTGATGTGCCTTCGCGCATGGTGAAAGCTGAGTTTGATACAATCTGGAAGCAGATTGAAGAGGCGCGGGCGCGGGGCGATAAGAGTCTGGCGGAAGCCTCTGAGGCGGATCTGCGTAAGGAATATGAGAAAATCGCCGAACGCCGGGTGCGGCTTGGTATTATTCTTTCTGAAATCGGCCGCGCGGAAAAACTGGAAATCACACGCGAAGAAATCTCCGCCGCTGTGATGCAGCAGGCGCGCGCCTTCCCCGGGCAGGAAGAAAAGATTTTCGAGTTCTACCGCAAAAATCCGCATCAGGTGGATGAGCTGCGCGGCCCCATCCTTGAAGAAAAGGCGGTGGACTGGATTTTGAGTCAGGTCAAACGCACCGAGAAAAAACTCTCGATGGAAGAACTGCTCGCCGCGGAGGAAGAAGACTCCGCCGAAAGCAAAAAGACCAAAAAATCCTCGAAGAAGAAATAGCGATCCCTCCAACGGTGACAAAAAAGGCGCACCCGGATTGATTGTGGTGGGTAGGCGCCCTATATCTTCCGTAGCACGCCTTGACCGGCGCTTTTCTACCTGCCACCCTTGCGCCATCACCTGAGGAGATTCTATGAGCTTCACGAAATCTGACATGCTTGACGGCTACCACGCCACCGCAGCGCTTGTGCCCATGGTGGTGGAACAAACCAGCCGCGGCGAACGCGCCTATGACATTTACTCGCGCCTGCTGAAAGAACGCATTGTGTTCGTGACGGGTGAGGTCGAAGACCATATGGCGACCCTCATTGTCGCCCAGCTCCTCTTCCTGGAGTCAGAAAATCCTGACAAAGACATTTTCATGTATATCAACTCCCCCGGCGGCGTTGTTACGGCCGGGCTTTCGATTTATGACACCATGCAATATATCAAACCGAATGTGGCCACACTCTGCATTGGTCAGGCCTGCTCCATGGGGTCGCTCCTGCTCACGGCCGGTGCGCCCGGCTACCGCTTCGCCACACCCAATGCGCGGGTGATGATTCACCAGCCCTCGGGCGGGTTCCGCGGTCAGGCGTCAGACATCGAGATTCACGCGCAGGAAATCCTCACCTTGCGCCGCAAACTCAATGATATGTATGTGAAACATACCGGCCAGAAACTGCCGGTGATTGAAAAGGCGATGGACCGGGATAATTTCATGAGCGCCGAAGATTCCAAGAAATTCGGCCTGATTGATGATATTGTCGCCTCCCGCGCCGAGGCAGAGAAAAAGAAGAAATAGGCATGGAATTCGCTCTTCCGTAGGGGGAGGGCTAGGGTGGGGGCATTAGGGGTCACGGTCTAACCGTATAACGCCCCCCTTCCTAGCCTCCCTCCTACGGGGGGGGACTAACAAAGTTGAATGAGGCATAAGATTTGCTTATAAGAAACATGGTTCTAGCTAGTGTGCAGTGCAAGGCGACGATTTCTTAACCATTTTCTGGTTAGATAAGGGTACAGCTACCATCAGGGGTGGCAAAACGGGAAGAAGTTTATGAGCAAACCGCGCGATTCCAAAACTACCAGATACTGCTCCTTCTGCGGCAAGAGCGAGCATGAGGTACGCAAACTCATTGCCGGCCCCACCGTGTTCATCTGCGATGAATGCGTGGAGCTTTGCGTCGATATCATCCGCACGGCAGATAAATCAACCGTCACTACCGAAAGCCCGGAGGAAGTGGCAAGCCCGCAGCAGATACGCAAGGTGCTCGATGATTATGTAATCGGCCAGGAGCGCGCGAAGAAAGTGCTCTCAGTGGCGGTGCATAACCATTATAAACGCATCGCGATCATGGAGAAATCCAATGAGGTGGAGATCGCCAAATCCAACATTCTTCTTGTGGGTCCCACGGGTTCGGGCAAGACCCTGCTGGCGCAGACCCTCGCGCGGATTCTTGATGTGCCCTTTACCATGGCCGACGCCACAACCCTGACTGAAGCGGGCTATGTGGGTGAGGATGTGGAAAATATCATCCTGCGCCTGTTGCAGGCGGCGGATTATAATGTGGAGCGCGCGCAAAAAGGCATCGTCTATATTGACGAGGTGGATAAAATTTCGCGCAAGTCGGAGAATCCCTCCATCACGCGCGACGTATCGGGTGAGGGTGTGCAGCAGGCACTGCTGAAAATCATGGAAGGCACGGTGGCGAGTGTGCCGCCGCAGGGCGGGCGCAAACATCCGCAGCAGGAGTTTCTGCAGGTAGATACCTCGAATATTCTGTTTATCTGCGGCGGGGCGTTTTCGGGCATTGAGAAAATTATTGCGCGGCGGCAGAAAGGTTCCTCCATCGGCTTTGGTGCAGATGTGAGAAATACGGAAGAAGCCAAGCCCGGCGAAATGTTCAAACTGCTCGAGCCGGAGGATCTGCTTAAATTCGGCCTGATTCCTGAGTTTATTGGCCGTCTGCCGGTGATTGCGACACTCGATGATCTCGACGAAGCGGCGCTCAGCAATATTCTTACGGAGCCGAAAAGCGCGCTCATCAAACAATATAAAAAGATGTTCGACATGGAAGATGTCGCCATCAAATTTACCGATGATGCGCTGACGGCGATTGCGAAAAAAGCCATCGCCCGTAAAACCGGCGCGCGCGGTTTGCGTGCCATCATGGAAGAATTGCTGCTTGATCTGATGTATGACGTGCCGGGTGCGGAAGATATTTCCGAAGTCATCATCAATGGCGAGGTGGTGGATGGCAAAGCCCAGCCCGTGATCGTCCATGACGGCGGCAA
>CANHAG010000002.1 GCA_947458525.1 Rhodospirillaceae bacterium
AGCCGGGCAAAGCCGCGATGGATGCCGAGATTGCCCGTGCGGTAGAAAGTTTCATGGTGCGTTACCGTTTATCTGATGCGCCCTGTGAATAGGCCGCAAATTACCAGAACATTCCCTGCCAGGACACCGCTATAATCCTTGCATTTTTGCTGAAAAACGCTTAGAACCGCCCTCTTTTTAAGGGGCTTGAAAATGACGGTTGAGTCGGTTGCAGTCATCGGGTGTGGCTACTGGGGCAAGAATCTGGTGCGAACCATGTCTGCGCTTGGCGCGCTTGCCGCCGTGGCGGATGCGCATCGGCCAGCGGCTGAAGCTATGGCCGCTTCTTATGGCGTGCCCGCGCGCAGCGTGGATGAGATTATGCAGGATAAAACCATAACGGGCGTGGTGATTGCAAGCTCTGCCCCTACCCATGCGGCACTGGCCGCCGAAGCGCTGCTCGCGGGTAAACATGTATTTGTAGAAAAACCCCTGGCTTTGACGGTGATGGAAGCTGAACGCCTGAAATCTCTGGCGGATCAGCAAAAACGCGGGCTGATGGTCGGGCATCTCATGCAGTATCATCCCTGTTATCAGGAATTAAAGCGCCTGGTCAGGGCAGGGGAGTTCGGCGCTTTGCGCCATATATATTCGCAGCGGCTCAATCTTGGCAAGCTGCGCACCGAAGAAAACGTGCTCTGGAGCTTCGCGCCCCATGATCTTTCCATGATTTTAGGGCTGGTGGAGGCTATGCCTGAAACCGTCACCGCCCACGGGTTTTCAGCCCTGACACCGGGGGTGGCCGATCAGGTGACGGTGGGGATGACGTTTCCCTCCGGCATGCGTGCGGAAGTGATGGTAAGCTGGCTGCACCCGACGAAAGAGCAGAAGCTCGTGGTGGTGGGTGAGAACATGATGGCGGTGCTTGATGACACGGCACCGTGGGAGAAAAAACTGGCGCTTTACCGCCACCGTATCGAGTGGCAGGGAAAAACCCCAACGCCAATAAAAGCCGAGGCGGAATATGTCGTGCTGGCTCAGGATGAGCCGCTCAAGCGTGAGTGTCAGCAGTTTCTTGAAGTCTGCGCCGGTGCGGTGCCGATTACCGATGCCGCCGAAGGCATCCGCGTATTGAAAATGCTCGCAGCGGCAGAAAAAGCGATGGCAGGGGAGAAAAACATGGCGGCACTTCCGGGCGTTTTTGTGCATGACACGGCTGTGGTGGATGATGGGGCTGTGGTCGGCAAAGGCACAAAAATCTGGCATTTCAGCCATGTGCTCAAAGGGGTGACGATTGGTGCGGATTGCGTCATCGGCCAGAATGTGATGATCGGGCCGGACGTGGCGGTGGGCAATCGCTGCAAGATTCAGAATAATGTGAGCCTCTATAAAGGCGTGACGCTGGAAGATGGCGTATTCTGCGGCCCTTCCTGCGTGTTTACTAATGTCAATACGCCAAGGGCAGAGATTGAGCGTAAAGACGAATACCGCGCCACCCGCGTGGGGCGTGGCGCCACGATCGGCGCGAATGCGACCATCATCTGCGGTCATGATATCGGCGAATATGCTTTGATTGGCGCAGGCTCGGTGATTACGAAGCCGGTGCCACCCCATGCGCTCATGGTGGGGAATCCGGCCAGACAAATCGGCTGGGTGAGCCATGCTGGCGAGCGGCTGGGGGCAGAGTTAACCTGCCCGCGCGAAGGGCGGGTTTATGAAATAATTGATGGTCAACTAAGGGAGCGGCAAGATGCAACGCGCGCAAAAAAAACCACTACCGGCTGAACTGGTAAAAGCGGCAGAAGCGGTGGATGTGGCAGAACTTACCCGCCGCTTTGCCGAATGCAATGCAACGATTGGAATCATCGGCATGGGCTATGTCGGGTTTCCACTTGCCATTGCCACCCACGCCAAAGGCTATGACGTGGTGGCGTTTGATGTGGACACCGCAAAAGTTGAGAAACTGAATGCGGGAAAATCATACCTTAAAGGCATTAAGGACGAAGAAATCGGCGCGATGGTGAAGGCCGGAAGGTTTCATGCCAGTGCCGATGCGGCAGCCCTGAAACGCGCGGACGCGCTGATTATGTGCGTGCCCACCCCGCTTACCAAAAACCGCGAGCCGGATATGAGCTATGTCGAGGCGACGACCCGGACGATTGCCTCCATCCTGCGCCCCGGCCAGCTTGTGGTGCTTGAATCCACCACCTATCCCGGCACCACGAAAGAGGTGATGACACCGATGTTAGAGGCAGGCGGGCTCAAAGCCGGGCGCGATTTTTTTGTAGCCTATTCGCCCGAGCGCGAGGATCCGGGTAACGGGTTTTTTTCCACCCATTCCATTCCCAAAGTGGTGGGGGCAGATGATGCGGCCTCACTGAAACTGGCTGAAACCATGTATGGTCAGATTGTAACCAAAGCCGTGCCGGTCAGCTCCGCCGCCACTGCTGAGGCGGTGAAACTCACCGAAAATATTTTCCGCAGCGTGAATATCGCCCTCGTCAACGAGCTTAAAATCGTGTTCGAGCGTATGGGAATTGATGTGTGGGAAGTCATCAATGCCGCTAAAACCAAGCCGTTCGGCTTCATGCCTTTTTATCCGGGGCCGGGGGTGGGCGGCCACTGCATCCCGATTGATCCGTTTTACCTTACCTGGAAATCACGTGAATATGGCATCCCTACCCGCTTCATCGAGTTGGCAGGGCAGATCAATGAGCGCATGCCGGGCTACGTCATTGACAAGCTGCGCGAGGGGCTTGATACGCATTATCGCAAAGGGCTCAACGGTTCGCGCGTGCTGGTGCTTGGCATCGCGTATAAAAAAGATGTGGATGATATGCGCGAGTCGCCCTCGATCTTTATGTTCGAGCGATTACAGAAAGCAGGCGCAATCGTTGAGTTTCATGATCCGTTCATCCCCGTTATACCCCAAACGCGGGAGCACGCAGAGCTTACGGGGATTTCATCTGTGCCGCTCACGAAAGAGCAGCTCGCCACCTATGACGCGGTGCTGATTGCGACCAACCACAGCACGGTGGATTATGAATTTCTGGTCAGTAACAGCAAACTGGTGGTGGATACACGCAATGCGACCGCCAACGTGAAAGACAAAACCCATGTCATCAAAGCCTGAGGCCGAGGGTGGTCATGCGCGGAATTTATAATCAGCGGCGGTGACAAGTGGTGTGTTCCATGCTACCACCTCGGACGAATGGAGGCGTTATGTCGCTAGGATTTACGGAACTGATTCTGATTTTAGTGATTGTGCTGGTGCTGTTTGGCGCAGGCAAACTTCCGCGCGTGATGGGCGATCTTGGCAAGGGTCTGCGCTCGTTCAAAGAGGGTCTCAAGGACGAGACGAAGGGCGACGGCAAAGACGGCGGAAAAGAAATTTAATCCGTCATTGCGAGGAGCGAAGCGACGCGGCAATCCATCTTTCTTTGAGATCACTCAAGATGGATTGCTTCGGTTTCGCCTCGCAATGACGAAAATCAACAGCGTGCAGGGCGGTGCTGTCGAGGAATTGGGGCGTCCATGTTCGGTATCGGGTTTTCCGAGTTATTTCTGGTGGCCATTGCGGCGCTGATTTTTATCGGGCCGGAAGATTTACCCAAAGTCATGCGTCAGATGGTGAAGTTCTTCCGCGAGCTGCGGCAGATTGGCCAGGGCCTCAAAGCGCAGTTTGATGAGGTAATGGTGGAAGCCGGGGTAGATGAGATTAAAACCGCCACCCGCACCGTGATCGATCTCGATGGCAAACCGCAGATTGCGTATGACGTAAGCGAGCTTCGTGATGTCACCCCCACACGCGAATAAAGCCCCGCTCTCCCAGCATCTGCGCGAGCTGCGTGACCGGCTGATGCTGGCGCTTGGTGTCTGGATAGTGGCTACGGGTGTCTGCTATTATTTCGCAACTGAAATTTACGATTTCCTTGTCACGCCGCTTGCCCTTGCCTTTGGTGAAGACGACTCGCGCCGCCTCATCTATACCAGCCTGACGGAAACCTTCGTCACCTATATCAAAATTGCCATGATGGGCGGTTTTTTCATTGGGTTTCCGGTGATTGCGGCGCAGCTTTACCTGTTCCTCGCGCCCGGGCTATATAAGCGCGAGAAAGCGGTCATTCTGCCTTACCTTATCACGGCGCCGATCTTGTTTTTTGCCGGCGCGGCACTGGCCTATTATTTTGTGATGCCCACTGCCTGGGGCTTTTTCCTCTCTTTTGAAAAACCCGCAAGTGAAGCCGTGGTGCCCTTGATGCTGGAAGCGAAGGTGAGCGAATATGTCGCCCTCGTCATGCATATTACGCTTGCCTTTGGCCTCGCCTTTCAATTGCCGATTCTCTTGACGCTGCTCGTAAGGTTCGGGATGATCAGAACCACAACCCTCTCGCGCGGGCGGCGCTATGCTGTGGTGATTTTGCTTATCCTCGCCGCAATTCTCACCCCACCCGACCTGTTAAGCCAGCTCCTGCTTTTCATCCCGCTTTATGCACTTTATGAATGTTCCATCGTGATTTGCCGCCGGGTAGAAAAGCGGCGAGAAGTGGAAATTCAGCATGCATGACATAAAATTCATCCGCGAACATCCTGAGGCGTTCACGCGTGCGCTCGAGCGCCGTAATCTTGATGTGAACGTGGATGATATTCTTGAGCATGACAAACAGTTGCGGCTCAGGAAGACTGAAAGTCAGAATGCTCAAAGCAAAAGGAACCAAATTAACAAAGAAATTGGTATGGCTCGCGGCAAGGGAGATGAAGCGCGCGTTAAAGAATTAATGAATGACCCTATATTAAGCGGACTTGATGCTTATGAAGAGGTAATCAAGAAGGGCGAAGAGGAGCTTGATAACATCCTCAGCCGCATTCCCAACCTGCTGGCGGACGACGTGCCCGAGGGCAAAGACGAATCCGCCAATAAGGAAGTGCGGCGGTGGATTCCAGCGGATATGTTTGCTTTAGGATTCCCCCCTCCTTCTCCCCCCGCAAGCGGGGGGAGTGAATTCTTATCCCCCCCGCTTGCGGGGGGGACAAAGGGGGGGAATAATGCCACCCCCAAAGATCATGTGGCGCATGGCGAGGCGCTGGGGCTGATGGATTTTGAGCGTGCCGCGAAAATCTCTGGCGCGCGGTTTGTGGTGCTGAAAGGCGCACTCGCACGGCTGGAGCGGGCACTGGCCGCCTTCATGCTCGATTTGCACACCAGCGAATTCGGCTATCTCGAAACCAACCCGCCTTATCTGGTAAAAGCCCCGGCGCTCTATGGCACCGGCCAGTTGCCGAAATTCGCGGAAGATTTATTCCAAACAAAAAATGATTACTGGCTCATTCCCACCGCCGAAGTATCGCTGACCTATCTTGTCGCCCGCGAAATTCTGGATGAGACCAAGCTACCGCTGCGATTCACCGCCCATACGCCCTGTTTCCGCTCTGAGGCGGGGGCGGCGGGGAAAGATACGCGCGGCATGATCCGCCAGCATCAATTCAGCAAGGTGGAACTCGTAAGCATCACCACGCCCGAACAATCCGACGCCGAGCATGAGCGCATGACGGCCTGCGCCGA
Organism: Rhodospirillaceae bacterium; assembly: GCA_947458525.1. Taxonomy (GTDB): domain Bacteria; phylum Pseudomonadota; class Alphaproteobacteria; order Rickettsiales; family UBA3002; genus JAFLDD01. The sequence continues at coordinate 5,543 of CANHAG010000002.1, forward strand.
GGAAGTGCTCAAACGCCTCGGCCTGCCCTACCGCGTGATGTTGCTTTGCGCGGGCGATACCGGGTTTTCCGCACGCAAGACCTACGATATTGAAGTCTGGCTGCCGGGGCAGGGTAAGTTCCGCGAAATTTCGAGCTGCAGTAATTGCGGGGATTTTCAGGCGCAGCGCATGAGCGATCCTAAGGAGCGGCGCAAAGATGGGGTGCGCTTTAAGCGCACAGGCGCTAAGGAGACGGAATTCGTGCATACGCTCAATGGCTCTGGCCTTGCCGTTGGGCGCACGCTGGTGGCGGTGATGGAGAATTACCAGCAGGCGGATGGCAGTATTAAAATTCCACCCGCACTTGTGCCTTATATGGGTGGGCTCACGGAGATTCGATGAATCTATGCACCCTCACCCCTCGCTCTGCTCGTTCCCTCTCCCTCACTGAGGGAGAGGGAGGGACCCGCGCCAGCGGGAGGGTGAGGGTGATATTGATGGAAGCAAGAGAGTGATGAATCTCAAACAGGCGCGGATTTTAATCAGTAATGATGACGGGGTGAATGCCGAAGGTATCGGCGTGCTCGAACGCATTGCCCGCACGCTTTCAGACGATGTATGGGTCGTGGCCCCCGCGCAGGAGCAAAGCGGCGCCGGGCATTCGCTCAGCCTGCACGCGCCGCTGCGCTACTATCAACTTGCCGAGCGGCGCTTTGCCGTGGCTGGCACGCCGACCGATGCGGTGCTGGTTGGCGTCATGGAAATTCTCAAAGATAAGCGCCCGAACCTCATGCTTTCGGGCATAAATCGTGGCAGCAATCTGGCCGAGGACGTCACCTATTCCGGCACCGTCTCGGCGGCGATGGAGGCGACGCTCCTCGAAATCCCCGCGATTGCGTTCTCGAATGTCGCGGTCGATGGCGTGGCAAACTGGGCGACGCCTGAGGCCTTCACCGCGAACATCATTCGAAAGCTGGTGGGGCTTACATGGCCAGCCGGCGTGCTGATGAATGTGAATTTTCCGGCCCTGCCGCCCGAACAGGTCAAAGCCGTGATTTCCTGCCCGCAGGGGCGGCGCAAGCTTGATGATAATCTGCATCGGCGCATTGACCCGCACGGCAAGCCCTATATCTGGATTGGCGGGCAGCGGATGGAGCCGTTCTGCGAAGACCCTCTGGCTGATTATCGCCAGATTCGTGAGGGTTATATCACCGTGACGCCGCTGGACTTAGACCTCACGAATTACACGCTGCTTCAGGAAATGCGCAACATATGGGAGGGGCAGTAGGGTGATATTTTCAAAGCAGATCTGCCGATTTCTGAGTGCATCCAGATCGTACCACAATCAATGAATTTCCTTGAGGCTTCCGCTCTCAAGAAGCTCCAGCACCTTACGCTTTTTGTGTAATGGCAATTTATCCATGATGTCTAATAATCCTACGATTTCCAGTAAGGAATGGGAGAGGTTTTCATACTCTTCCGTGATTCGGCTGCCGTTTTTTATATCATCTTCAATCAGTACGATAGAGGCTCTGAAAATACGGCTGGCGTAATCCAGGCCGCAGCGATGCGATTCGTCAGCCAGATAATATAACCCCGCAACAATCGACTCCAGATCGTCCCTCTTCTCTATCTTGTAATTCATTACGCGCTCTTTCTTTCCTGTTGTTCATGGAATTGCAGTAACGATCCCGTAATCCCTGTAGCACGCTGTACACTGGCCAGAGTGAGGGAAGTGATGGGTAAGGAGCCGGCCAACGCGTCTTTGCCGTCTCCGACTTTCTGAATTGATCCTATTGCTCTTACTGGCCAGCCATTGCGAGCAAAAAGATTGCGCCAATAGGCGGGGTGCATCACGCCGATAATGGCTTCAATGTCGTGCGCAAGAGCAAATTCAAGGTAACCATAAACCAGTTCCTGCTGCACACGTTTTCTAACTTCCACGGTAAGATTTTTATCCACGCAGAATCTGCTTCCTTCCCACACCCTGTCGGATGCAGGAAGATCGCCCTCTACCAGATGGCTGAACACCTCTTTGAGCATATAAGGGCGGGTAGTGGGACAGAGCCGTGCACTGCCTAGAACCTGTCCTCTTGCATCGGCACAGATAATGTAAACGGCAGCAAGTGTATCGTACTGATCGTATTCCAGTTCGCGTAAGAAAGGAACATCCCAGGCTTGCCGCTCAATGATCGCCTGATAACGTAAGCGATGCTGCCCCATTATCAGATTACCGGGTAGATAATAGTTGTTCTCTTGCGTGACACAGTAAAGCATAGCCACCTCCATTCGCGGAGGGGACTAAACCAACTAGCGATAGGGAAAGCAGCCTACCTAACTGGGTAGTCAGCGCAGACAGTAGGGATTGATGAGGCCAAGCCGCATGGCCTTGAGAACGGCCATGGTGCGTTCGGAAACCTCTAATTTGCGGTAAACGTTTTTGCGGTGATATTTTACCGCATCCTGCGAAATTCCAAGAATACCCGCAATGACAGAATCGGATTTGCCGTCTGCCGTCCAGTGCAGCACCTCGCGTTCGCGGGAGGAAATTCGTATCTCTTTCGGAGCTTCTGCGCCGGAGGTATTGGCGAGCCTTTCTTTTTCCAGCTCACAATAGCGAAAATGGAACTGTGTGGTGATCGCGCGAATTACATGGAGCATTTTCTTGTTGATATCTACACCCCCGGCACTGCTGGCCAGTCCCACGCCTGCTACTTCCCCAATACCACCAAAAATTGGGATGGCCGCCCCATCTCTCAGTCCGGCTTCTGACCCTTCTGCCATTAAATGCCGCTGTTCACGCGACCATTCTCCAGTTTCCATCATTTCTTCCCAAATAAAGGGAGATTTGGTCACGGATGTTGTCTTGATAACCGGATCAATTTTCTCAAAATCTTTTGCGATGTAATGCGACATCCAATCCTCTGGATAATTTCCCAATATTCCATGTCGCGCGGGTTTTTTAATCGAGGGATGATCGGTGATTAAGGTGTAAACCACCCTGTCAAAGCCATAATCTTTCAGCACGCTTTGATATAGAGCAAACAATTCGCTATCCGTTCCGGCGTCAATCGAGCGTTCAACGAACTGTTCGAAACTGAGCACTAATCCGCCTCCTCTATAGTCTTAATAAGTTGAATTAGTGCCTGTTTTGTTTTGTGGTTCCGCACGTTTGAAAGTGCGCGAACTAATTTGAGATCGATAAGTGCCTCATCGGTCACTTCTGCTGGGGATGTGGGTTCAAAAATCTCATCCAGCGGAATGTTAAGGCTCTTTTTTATCTGTTCGAGTGCAGAGGCACTGACACGATTCTGGGCGCTCTCGTATTTTTGAATCTGTTGAAAACTTACACCTAATTCTTGACCAAGCTTCGCTTGTGAAACGTTATGGATCTGGCGGTAGCGCCGAATTAACTGACCTACCTTTTTGTCAAATATCTGTAAGTCTTTTTCTTCCATTATTTTATCACTAAACCAAGGGTTGCGCGTGACTGACACTCTTTACAGTATAATCAACCCTAGAATGTATAAGCAACAGGAAATTCCCAAATCTGCCATACCGGTAAGCATATTCGGCGAGCACTGTGTGGAGTGGGTGCCCATAGGACTTCTATTGCTAAACCGGATTGAAGCTAATGATAATCATCATGTATTATCACCCAGTTCTGAGCAGCACATAGGCATGTACAGCCTTTACTGACCGCTGCCAATGGCATGATCATGGTGCTCCCCCGCGGACTTAACTCGAACCTCGCCCAGCAATTACAGGTAGTTATAAAAGACTGGGTGGAGATTTACAAGTCCCCGCCGAAGCTGGCTGGCCAGAGTTTTTCTTGGTAATTTCTGGCTATTTTCTATTGAAATATGTTGCAAAATGCCTTGAGGTTATAGTAACGTCAGTCAACTAATCTTAGTTCAACGTGGATGGCTGTCATGCTAGAGATTGCCGAAAAAGATATTTTGCACAGTTTAGAGCGGGACAATCCTTGGTGGACAATGACCGCGCCTATGGATCTGGATAAAAAATTTCCTCATCGTCGTGCATATTTTAAAGGGTTCCGCGATCTGGCCTTTAACTGGAACGTGCGACGCTCCATCATTCTGATGGGGCCTCGCCGTGTTGGCAAAACAGTAATGCTGCAACAGCTTATTTCTGATGCCATTAAAGAGGGTGTGCTTCCAAATAGCATATTATTCGTATCCATTGATACGCCGCTCTATAGCGGTATGCCCCTTCAAAAGTTACTTGATTTATTTCACAATCAAACCGGATGCGACCCTGATGGTCGGCGACTAATTATTTTTGACGAAATACAATATCTGAAAGATTGGGAGGTTCATCTTAAAGTTCTAACGGACCAGTTCCCTAATACTAGATTTGTTGCTTCAGGTTCTGCCGCAGCTGCATTGCGACTTAAAAGTCAGGAGTCTGGTGCCGGACGATTTACAGATTATTTTTTGCCTCCTTTGACTTTTTCTGAATTTCTCGATTTCTCTCAACTAGAGCAAACGCTCATTTCTGAAACGCATAATGGACGTACCAAACGCTATCAGGCGAGGGATATTACTGCCCTGAATAATGCTTTCGTTGATTACATTAACTTCGGGGGCTACCCTGAAGCAGTGTTAAACTCAGAAGTACGCACCAACACCCAACGGTATCTGGGAAGAGACATCGTAGATAAAGTGCTGCTAAGAGATTTGCCAAGTCTTTACGGCATTCAGGACATTCAAGAGTTAAACCGTCTTTTCTCCACCATCGCTTACCATACCGGGCAAGAAATCAGTCTAGGAAAATTAGCTTCCAGCTCAAATGTGGCGCCAAATACGCTTTCCCGTTATTTGGAATATTTAGAAGCAGCTTTTCTCATTGTCAGGGTCACACGTGTAGATAATGCCGGTCAAACCTTCCAGCGCATGCGTACGTTTAAAGTATATTTAACGAACCCCTCCATGCGCTCTGCATTGTTTGCACCCGTTGGTGCAGATGATGAGGCAATGGGTAATCTTGCTGAAACTGCTATCTTTAGTCAGTGGTTCCATTCCGAAGAAATTAGGCATCTGCATTATGCACGCTGGAAATCCGGTCGAACAGATTTAGAGGTTGATTTAGTCAAAGTTGATCAGGCAACACTAAGGCCTGTATGGGCATATGAAATTAAATGGTCTGATCGATATGTTGATCAACCGGGAGAGCTAAGAGGCCTCATTACATTAGCCAGCAAGAAGGAAAAGTTTCCTGTCCAGGTCGGAGCTACAACGCGAACTCTGAGTGGGGAAACAACTGTAGATGGTATAACAATTAGGCATTTTCCCTGCGCATTACACTGTTACCAAATTGGGAAGAACCTAACCGCAGGCTTGCCTGCGTAACTCGACAAAATAATGCACTGATTTAATTTATTTATTTTGGTGTCGTTGTGTTAAGATTAGTCAGCGTTTCTTAGCTTCGCATTTCATTTCTATTTAACTAGGCTACCATGATTAAAGACATTATACAGTCTACGGAAAATCACGATACCAGCATGGAACCAGAACCGGAACTCTAGGAAAAGAGCCATCCTGCAACCCGCGGTTTCTGCAGGAAAATTTGTGTGAACAATAAAAACAGATTTTTAAAAGATGGTGCGGGTGGAGGGACTTGAACCCCCACGCCTCGCGGCGCCAGGACCTAAACCTGGTGCGTCTGCCATTCCGCCACACCCGCACATATCGTTTCACGTCTCACACTTACACCGCTCAGGCAAGCGGGAATATGTGATAATGAGGGGTCACTGATAAGGCGGATGGCTTTCCTTGCGTTCCTGAGGAATGGGTTTTATAAAAAAACCACCAACATTATGAGCACCGACATCCACGCATTTTCCTCTGGCCCGCGCGGCGTGATTCCGCCGGCACTCAGGCGTTTCATGTTCATGGAATCCTCCAGCGGTCTGGTAATGATTTTTTGCACCTTGCTTGCACTTATCGCCGCTAACTCCGCCATGAGTCACTGGTATAAGGAGCTGGTGAATATCCCCATAAGCTTCGGTCTTGGGGATATGCGCGCCACCGAGCCGCTGAAAGACTGGGTGAAAGACATTCTGATGGTGTTTTTCTTTCTCATGATCGGGCTTGAGCTCAAGCGCGAAGTGAAGGAAGGCTTTCTTGCAAAGCGCGATCAGATTCTTCTGCCACTCATTGCTGCCGCCGGGGGCATGGCCGCACCGGCCATCATCTTTCTCGGCTTCAATGCCGCCCACCCCGAAACCCTTCACGGCTGGGCGATTCCAGCGGCAACCGATATTGCGTTCGCCCTCGCTATCCTGAGTATTTTCGGTAAACGCCTGCCCCCGGCCGCAAAAGTCTTTCTGCTGGCAGTGGCGATTTTCGATGATCTGGGGGCGATTCTCATCATCGCCCTCTTTTATAATGCTGGCCTTACCGCTCTTCCCCTCCTGCTGGCGCTGGCGGGAATGGGGGTGCTGTACCTTCTCAACCGCGCACATGTTTCTACCCTTGCGCCCTATATGCTGGTGGGTATTTTTCTCTGGGCCTGTTTCTATCAGGCGGGCATTCACACCACCATGGCCGGGGTACTTGTGGGGTTCGCGGTGCCGATGCGGGATGCGGAAAACCCTCACCAGTCGCCAGTTGCGCGCGCGCTTTATTTTCTTCTGCCCTGGGTCAGTTTCTTTGTGCTGCCGATTTTTGCCTTCACCGCTGCGGGTGTAAATATTCAGCATATCGGCATGGCCGAGATACTGGCACCTCTGCCCCTTGGGGTGGCACTTGGGCTGTTTATCGGTAAACAGATCGGCGTATTCGGCACGAGCTTCCTGCTCATCAAGACCCGCCTGATTGCCATGCCGGAACAGACGAGCTGGGGCGATCTTTATGCCGTTTCCATTCTTGCCGGTATCGGCTTCACCATGAGTCTGTTCATCAGCCTGCTGGCCTATGAGGATGAGCATCTGCAGGAAATGGCCAAGCTCGGTGTGCTTTTCGGATCAGCCCTTGCCATCCTCTGGGGCGTGGTGGTGATGCGCTTCCTTCGACTGCGCCACCAGCCTCAGTAAATGCAACCATAGATTGCGTTCCCGCAAGTAAATAAATTTAAGGTTGCAATCTTGCGTGAATAAATATACAACCTTAAGAAATGGTTTCTTCTCGCACTTAAACTCATAAGAGCGCTGTCCATGCCAGCCTGTGGTGATTCATATACTGATGTTTCAAAGATTTATGCATGGTTTACCGCTATTGCCACGGCGGATTGGAATGAAATGCGCAGCCTGCATGCAGGCGGGTTGAGCGTCGATGTGTCGCACCCCCTCCGTCAGACAACTGCTCTGATGGAGGCAACTCGGCAGGGGCGGTCCCGAACGGTGGAGTGGCTGCTCCATCACGGGGCTGCCCCTGCTCTTTTAGCCGGGCTTCGTGCCACCTCGGCGATCCATATCGCCATCAGAATGCAGCAATGGGAAATTGCCGAACGTCTCCTCCTCCTCGCCCCGGCGGCGGCCATTTGCGACCATGCCGGGCGTACCCCGCTGCATATGGTTGCCATGACCATCACCAACGAACCGCACGCTGAACGTGCCTGCGTAAAGCTTGTGGATCTTCTCATTGAAAAAGGCGCTGGCATGGATGCACTTGATGGCGAGGGCATCAGCGCACTGCACTACGCCATCATCAATGATCTTTTCGGTCTGGCCGAGCGGCTGCTGGTGCATGGCGCCAACCCCAACATCATGTCGCCGGAAAGCAAGGTGACGCCGCTCACGATCGCCGCACTTGAGCATCAATCCCATCTTGCTGAGCTGCTGCTGCGCTATGGCGCCAACCCCGAACATGCGACGCAAGGCGGCAAGACTGCCCTCGAACTCATGCCCGAACTCGCCAAGCTGCAACACGCCGCCAGCGCATGATGTGTGCGGGAGGGGGTAGGAAGCGGGACGGGGAAGCCGCCTGCTTCAACGAGGGAGATCTTGGCGCGTAAACTTATTCATGCGGCCAGCAGCATCAGCTCGAGCGTGAATGATTTTTTTCAAGTTTTACAGGGTTTTCACGCAGGCCGTATGAATTTGCTTATGGCCTTCTGATCGCGCTTGAATTAAGCCTGAAGGCTAGGGCATTTTCTGTGAAAAATTGACGTATGCGGCTAGCATGAATTGACTGATAGATCACATGGCGGAACAAACACAGCTGGTATGGTTCAAGCGCGATTTGCGAGTGGTCGATCATACGCCACTTGCTGAGGCGGTGAATGCTGGGCCCGTGCTGCCGCTTTATATTGTGGAGCCGGAGCTATGGAAGCTGCCCGATAGCTCGCGCCGTCACTGGCATTTCATTCATGATTCGCTGCTGGATTTACAGCGTGAGTTAGCGGCGCTGGGTGCTTCGCTTACGCTTCGTATTGGCGAATCGACCGAAGTGCTTGAGCAACTGCGCCACGCACTTGGCACATTCACGTTATGGTCGCATGAAGAAACAGGCAATCGCTGGACATTTAAACGCGATATAGCCGTGGCAAAGTGGTGCCGCTCGCATGGTATTCGCTGGCATGAGTTGCCATGCAATGGCGTAGTGCGGCGGTTAAAAAGCCGCGATGGCTGGTCAAAACTACGCGATGCCCGTATGGCGGCGCCCATCCCGCAATCCATGCCAATCATGAGCCCGGGTATAGCGTTGCCCTCACATGAATTGCCAGCCAAAAACCATCCCATGTTTGGCTCTTTGGATATCGGCTCCGTACAGATGGGAGGGCGCAGGGAGGCTGTGAAAACACTGAATTCCTTTTTGCTAGAACGCAGCCGGAACTATATGCAGACCATTTCCAAGCCGGGTCTTTCGGCGCGTCATTGCTCGCGCTTAAGTGCGCATCTTACATTTGGTACGGTATCGGTGCGTGAGGTAGAGCAGGCAACACAAGCAAAAATGCGTTCGCTTGCTGGTAATACTGACATGGATGCGACATTTTTCAGACGCAATCTTTCAGCGTTTCTCTCGCGCCTTGCATGGCATTGCCATTTTATTCAGAAACTCGAGCAGCAGCCGGATATCGAGCTGCACTGTATGCACCCCGCCTTCGAGGGAATGCGTGAGCCCTGTTTTCGGGAGGATTTTTTTGAGGCCTGGCAAACCGGGCACACGGGGTATCCGCTGGTGGATGCGTGTATGCGATCCCTCCATGAAAATGGCTGGATTACCTTCCGCATGCGCGCCATGCTGGTGAGTTTTGCGAGCTACCATCTGTGGCTGGACTGGCGCAAAACCGCCCCCGTACTTGCCCGGCTTTTCACCGATTACGAGCCGGGCATTCACTACTCGCAGTTTCAGATGCAATCGGGTGTTACGGGTATCAATGCGGTGCGCATGTATAACCCTGTCAAGCAATCACTGGATCATGATCCTCAGGGAAAATTCATCCGCCGCTACGTGCCTGAGCTTAAAGCCGTGCCGGATAGCTTCATTCATGAGCCATGGCGCATGGATAAACCTCCCAGCACTTATCCATCGCCCCTGGTAGATCATGAATCTGCGATTGCGCATGCCCGCGCGGAAATCGCCAAACGCTGGAAACAGGAGGGGTTCAGGGAAGCATCAAACGCAGTGAATCAAAAACTGGGAAGTCGCAATCGGCCACCTGCGCGCAGAAAGCCGCGCAAGAAAAAAGAAATACAGCAACTGAGTTTCGATGTATAACGACTAAAAAGAGGAGATGAAATGGCACATTTTTTAGTCATTGCCGCAAGCAGCGGTATCGGGCAGGCCACGGTTTCACTGCTGAAAGAAGCCGGGCATAGCGTTTTTACCACCGCGCGCGATAAAAGCAAAATCACGCCCGATGCCGTGCTTGACGCCACGGATTTTGAGGCGGTGGATGCTGTGTTCAAGCAAGCCGGCGAGATTGACGGTGTGGTCAATTGCAGCGGTTCGCTGCTTCTCAAATCCGCCCATCTCACCAGTAAAGAACAGTATCAAAGCGTAATAGATGCCTCCCTCACCACTGCCTTTGCCACCGTTCGGGCGGCAGGAAAATATATGAATCAAGGCGGGGCTGTGGTGCTGATTTCTTCCGCTGCGGCCATGGAGGGGCTCGCCAATCACGAGGCCATTGCAGCGGCGAAAGCCGGCATTCTTGGGCTAACGCTCTCGGCAGCGGCCACCTATGCAGGGCAAAATCTGAGGGTCAATGCCGTAGCGCCTGGTCTCACCGAAACGCCGCTTACCGCAGCACTTACAGGCAATCAGACCTCGCGCAAATTCTCAGAATCCATGCATGCGCTGGGGCGGCTGGGCAAGCCCGAAGATGTGGCGCGCGCGATTGTATTTCTGCTGGAT
>CANHAG010000003.1 GCA_947458525.1 Rhodospirillaceae bacterium
GAGAAAGGCCGCGTGCGCCTGAAGCTTTTCCGGCTCCGCCTGCGCTTCTGTCTTCACTCCCCCCGCATGCGGGGGGAGCAGGAGGGGGGAATCAATGCTCGCCTCCGGATGCGCCGCTAAAAATCGTGCGATTTGATCTTCGCCCTCTTCGCGCTCAAGCGAACAGACAATATAGAGCAACCGCCCACCGGGCTTCACCCAGCCCCAAGCCCGCGCCAGCATCTGCGCCTGTAATGCCGCCAGTTCCTTAATATCCGTAAGCGTTGTGATATGCACCAGTTCCGGGTGCCGCCGCCAGGTACCGGTGGCTGAACAGGGCGCATCGAGCACCACCACATCATAGGTCTGGGCGGGGACATATTCGCGCGCATCGGCGACGACTTCTTCGACCTGCATCTTGAGCCGCGCCATGTTGGCGCGCAGCACCGCCATTCGCGCTGCGCTGCGATCGAGTGCCGTGACATATGCGCCTGCGGCAACAAGCTGTGCGGTTTTTCCGCCGGGTGCGGCGCCAATTTCCAGTACGCGCTTGCCGCGTACATCGCCGAGCATAGTGACGGGTATCTGCGCGGCCTTGTCCTGCACCCAGAATGCGCCTTCCGCGTAACCCGGCAAGCTGTCAACCGGTGGGTAGGGATGGGTGAAACGCTCCGTCGTCCCGTCACGTCGCACGATATCCAGCGGCGGGAGTTCTGCCGCGATGCTGCAGATTTCTTCCACGGGATAATACGGCGCCCAGCGCGCGCGCAGCCACTGTGGCAGATTGGTGCTGGCAGGCGGCAGCTCCGCCCCTGCCAGCGCGCGCAGTACGGCATTGACAAGGCCGGCATACGGCCTGAACTTCCCCGCCTTCACCGCCGCCACGGTTTCGCCAATGGCTGCGTGATCCGGAACGCGCAGCAGCAGTAATTGCGCCGCGCCAATCCGCAGTGCCGATTGCACGGGAAGTAATTTCCGCCCGAGCGGTTTTTTGAGCCGCGCCGCAATCAATAGATCCAGCTGGCCGAGATGGCGCAGTGCGGCCTTCACCATGGCATCTGCCAGCCGCGCATCTTCCGGCGCGAGCGTCGCCGTAAGGGTCGGCAGCACGTCCTCTGCCGGCTGTTGTTCAACCAGCACCGCCGTAAGGGCGGCGATTGCAGCGCTGCGTGCGGTTTGCTTTGCCATGAAATGGTGCTATAACGTTGCCCATGCAAAAGCCAAAGGAAACTTCACCGCCGCCCGAGCAACCCCCTGCGCCCGCACCCGCCCAGAAACCAGAAGGCGAAATCGGCGGCTCCGGCAAGCCTGAGCCTACCCGCTATGGCGACTGGGAAATCGGCGGCAAATGTGTGGATTTCTAAAAGAATCGCGCCGATCAAAATAGCGCCGACGGTAATCAGGCTGACCATGAGAAGTCAACTAGCGCTGTATATCTTTGTTCTGCTTGCCGTTTCTATCTTCGGCCAGCCTGTCCTGCATTGATTGCATATCGCGTTTCATACTCGCATTCTGATTCATCAGCATATAGCCCGCTACTGCTGCTGATGTAGTCAGCACGGCGCCAAGTACAATCTTGGGCTTTGTATGATTGCCCAGCGAGTCGAAGCGTTGCCACGTACCCTTGATCATCCCCCACGGCCCCTCGCTTTTGATATTCATACGGTCTAGCAAACGTTCATTGAAGCCCGAACTCCATTTGTTTTCGATTTTTTGTATCTCACTGCTGACATCTTTATAGCTCATACCTGTTTTTTGGATTTTATTGGAGAGCTCAGCTTTTTCATGTTCCCGAGTTTTTCTCAGGTCTGCAAATAGATCATGATTTTTCCAGTTATTGTAGAATAAATCCCAAATCCGAACTACGGCATTGGTGAAGCCGGTCAAGATGGCTGTTGCCAGGCCTGCCTTGAGCAGCCATTGATTGTCGGGATAGCGCTTGGCAACGGGCTGTAATGATGGGTCGTCAGATTTTTCCATGATGCCAGTCTAACAAGGCCATGTGACAGTTTGATGACAAAATCGTAAAAATCGCACCAGGCGGTAGTTAAAATAAAAACGGATCAGCATTCTCATCATTCGTAATGAGGTGACAGGCGCTTCGCCTCAGACCCTACCAATCCGCTATGGCGACTGAGAAATCGGCGGCAAATGTGTGGATTTTTAGGGTATCTTCGCACTTGACGAGCGCGCGCGCCTCAATTATCCGTTGCGACCGCCCGTGGGGATGTAGCTCAGTTGGTAGAGCGTCTGCTTTGCAAGCAGAATGTCGCAGGTTCGATTCCTGTCATCTCCACCACTTACTTTCAGCCTATTCTAAGCCATAGAGAATCTGCCTCCGACATGGAAATCAGCGCAGTTCTAGGTTCCCGATTTTAGTTATGTCGCTCACCTCACCAAAGAGGAGGGGATTTCATCTGACCTGCTAACCCCTAGCGCCGCACTCGCGCGTAGCTGCCCGGGGCATCTTCCAGCGGCTTAAATTTTTTATTGCCTAAGGCAGGCGCAGGAATTTTGCGGGTGGCGTGGCGGGCGAGCCATGCGGCCCAATGCCCCCACCATGAGCCTTCATGCCGCGTGGCACCCGCCAGCCAGTCGGCCGGGCGGGGGGGCAGGGTGGGGTTCTCCCAGTAGCAGTATTTCTGTTTCACCGGCGGGTTGATCACGCCGGCAATATGTCCCGAATCGGCGAGCGTGAAACAGATATTTCCATCATAAATCTGGGTGGCGGCATAGGTGGAAACCCAGGGCGCGATATGGTCTTCCTTGGTTGCCAGCACATAGGTGGGCGTGGTGATTTTGGTGATATTGATTGGCGTATCCGCAAGCTCAATACCGTTGGGTTTCACGAGCAGATTCTGCTGATACATGTTGCGCAGGTAAAATGCATGCATGGTGGCGGGCATGCGGGTGGAATCCGAATTCCAGTAGAGCAGATCGAACGGGAACGGGTCTTTGCCGAGCAGATAATTATTCACCACGAAAGACCAGATGAGGTCGTTGCTGCGCAGCATATTGAAGGTGGTGGCCATGTCGATCGCATCGAGATAGCCCTGCTCGCTCATGCGCTCCTCGAGGCTTTCGAGCTGGGTGTCGTCGATAAAGACGGCGAGATCGCCCGCATCGGTAAAATCAATCAGCGTGGTGAGGTAGGTGGCGGAGGCCACGCGCGCCTCATGCCCTTTGCTGCGCAGATAGGCGAGCGTAATGGCGGTGAGTGTGCCGCCCAGACAATAGCCCACGAGCGAAGTCTGTTTGCAGCCGGTGATGGATTCGACCACATCAAGCGCCACAAGCGGCCCTTCAAGCAGGTAATCATCAAACCGCTTGCGGCCGAGCGGTTCATCCGGATTGACCCAGGAAATCACAAACACCGTATGGCCTTTTTCCACCAGCCAGCGTATGAGGGAATTCTCGGGCTTGAGGTCGAGGATGTAGTATTTATTGATCCATGCCGGGGTAATGAGCAGCGGCACATCATGCACGGTTTTGGTGGTTGCCTTATATTGAATCAGCTGCATCAGGTCATTCTGAAACACCACTTTTCCAGGCATATTGGCGATGTTTTTACCGAACTCGAACGCCTTTTCATCCGTCATGCGGATGCGCAACTTGCCGCCCCCGGCTTCAATATCTTCGAGCAGTTTGGTGAGACCCCGCACGATATTTTCGCCGTTCGATTCAAGTGTGGCGCGCATCACTTCCGGATTGGTGAAGGCGAAATTGCTGGGCGACATGGCGTCGATAAACTGGCGGGTGAAGAAATTCAGTTTATGGGCATCATGCCGGTTTAATCCCTTCACCTGATTCACGGTCTCCTGCAGCCAGCGGGCATTGATGAGGTAGCCCTGCTTGATGTAATCAAACATCGCACTTTCCTGCCACGCAGCATCTTTGAAACGGCGGTCGCGCGGCGATTCGGTGACATAAGGCGCCACCTGCTGACCCAGCAGTTTCTCGCCCATCACTTTCATCAGGTTCATATGGTCATTCACCAGCCCCATCTGCGCTTCCGCGATCTGGACGGGGTTGAGCGACACCTGCCGCGCCACATGCAGCAGCGACTCGGCGAGGCTGAGCGGATCGGTATGACCCATGGCCGGGCTTATGGAATGATGCAGCAGCATGCTGTGCATGATTTTGCCGCAGATCTCGCCCGCTTTTGCCAGATTCTCGGCAAACTGATTAGCATCATGCGCAGGGGGTGGTGCCCCGTCAGGTGATGTGTTCACTTCTGGCGGGGGTGTGGCTCGGCGCTGGCGGCGGGTAGATTTCTTTGGCATGGCGGTGCCTATAGCAGCCGTGGATAAATCTTGCAATCTATTGATATGGTAACGAAAGCATTTTGGAACAAAGGGGCTTGCGCGCTGCGCTTTACAAATCAGAAGGAAGCCGATACCAACGAGATATCCCTTCGTAAAAAAACAATACATGCACGTCAGGCAGCCATGCGTTTCATTCCTTCGCCACTTAGCCCTTCGCCCCGTGAAACAGCGCTCAGCTTTGGTATGGGCTGGGCGGCAGTGGGCAGTCTTCTGGCGATGGTGACGCTTGCCAGCTGTGCCTATTTCATTCCCCAAAGCACCAATGCGCCGCGCTTTAATACGGTGGAAGGGGAGCGCCGGCCGCCTGCCCTTAACCCCAGTTCGGCGGCGCCGCGCACCGATCCGCGGGTAATGCAGAACCCCGCCTTCCAGCCGCAATCGCAGAGTTTTTCCGCTCCACTCACTCCGACGCCGCCCATGGCGGTCGAGCAGCCTTTTGTAGAAACCACGGCAGCGCCTCGCTCTGCACCGCCTCCGGCCGCTGCTCCGGCACAGCAGGACTATGACTGGTGGGATCCTTCCGGCTGGTTTGCAAGCGATGCACCCACGCCTGCCGCCGCGCCAGCTGCTTCACGCAATCCGCAACTGCAGGATACGCCACCCTCACCGGTGGCGACCGGTCAGGCCGCCGCGCGTGAACATCTTATGAATGGGCAGAGCGATCTGGAAGCCTCGCGCACTGCCGCCGGCGCGCGCGCCTCACAGCTGGCGATGGATGCTGCGGCAGAACCATCGCTGCTTGCGCCCGTGCCTACTGAGCCTGCGCCCGTGCCGCCTGCGCCCTCAGTGGTGCGGCCTCAGCCTGGTAATGTGCCGCGTGTAGTGACGGCGCCTGCACCGGAATATACGAATGAAATGACCATACAGGAGCCTATTCAACTGCGTCCGCCGAGTGGGGACGGGGTGCCGGTCGCCACCAATGCCGGCCAAAGCACGAGTATGTCGGTTATGGAGCCAACCGTAAGCACCTTTGACCCCATGAGCGGTGCCGAGCCGCCGCCACCTGCTCCTGCCTCGGGCGTTTATCCGGGTAGCGGCTATCTTCCGCCCTCGCGCTATCAGGGGCGCTAGCCTGTGGTTGACAGGGCGGCCTGACTCTCTACAGTATCAGCCATTATGGAAGAATTTTACCGTATTTCGCGCCTCCCCCCTTACGTATTTGCGGAGGTGAACAAGCTCAAAGCCAGATTCCGCGCCGAGGGCAAGGATATCATTGACCTTGGCATGGGCAATCCCGATTCGCCGACTCCGCCGCATGTGGTGGAAAAACTGCGCGCCACCGCGCTTGATGAAACGGCGCATGGCTACTCCGTCTCGCGCGGGATTCATGGCTTGCGCAAGGCGCTCGTTGGGTATTACAAGCGCCGGTTTGACGTGGATCTGGATCCGGATTCTGAGGTGATCGCCACCATCGGCTCCAAGGAGGGACTCGCCAATCTGATTCAGGCCATCACCGGCCCGTCGGATATTCTGCTTGTGCCCAATCCCAGTTACCCGATTCATGCCTATGGCGCGGTGATTGCGGGCGCTTCGGTGCGGTTTATTCCGAAGCTGGAGGGGGCGAATTTCTTCGAGCAACTCGTGCGCGCGATTCAAAACACCACGCCCAAACCTGTGGCGCTCATCATCAATTTTCCCTGTAATCCCACGGCGGAGGTGGTGGATCTCGAGTATTACGAAAAAGTCGTCGCCATCTGCCGCGAGCACGGCGTCTATGTGATTTCGGATCTTGCCTATTGCGAGATTTATTTTGAGGAACCCCCACCATCGATTCTGCAGGTGCCGGGTGCGAAAGAAATTGCGATTGAGTTCACTACGCTTAGCAAAACCTACTCCATGGCGGGCTGGCGCGTGGGGTTTGCGGCCGGGAATAAGCGGCTCATTCACGCCCTCACCCGCATCAAGTCTTACCTTGATTATGGCATGTTTACGCCGATTCAGGTGGCAGCTGCGGCCGCGCTTAACGGCCCGCAGGAATGCGTGGCCGAGTTCCGCCAGCTATATAAAGAGCGGCGGGATGTGCTGGTAAAAGGCCTTGCGGATGCGGGCTGGCCGGTGCCGGCGCCCTCTGCCTCCATGTTCATCTGGGCGCCGCTGCCCGAGAAATATAAGGATATCGGCTCGCTCGAATTTTCCAAACTCCTCCTGAGCGAGGCGGAGGTGGCCGTTGCCCCGGGTATCGGGTTTGGTGAGTATGGTGACGGGCATGTGCGGATTGCGCTCGTGGAAAACAAGCAGCGCCTGCGTCAGGCCATCCGCAACATCAAGGCGTTTCTGGCCAAGGATGCGGATGCCGTGAAAGCGAAATACAAGGTAGCGGCATGAGCGGCGCCTTGCGCATCGGCATTGCGGGCATTGGCACGGTGGGGGCGGGGGCGCTCGCCATTTTGCGCGACCATGCCGCCATGATCGAGGCCCGTGCCGGCCAGCGGCTTGAGGTTGTCGCCGTCAGTATGCGCGACCCGAACAAACCGCGCTCTGTCGATCTTTCAGGATTGAAACTAGTGCCCCATCCCGAAGCACTTGCCGACGAGCCGCTGGATGTAGTGGTGGAGCTGATGGGCGGGCATGAGGGCGCGGCGCATCAGCTTGTCACCCGCGCGCTGACCAGGGGCAAACACGTGGTCAGCGCTAATAAGGCGCTGATTGCCCATCACGGTATGGCGCTGGCGGCGCTGGCCGAAACGCATGACCGCGTGCTGGCCTTTGAAGCGGCGGTGGCGGGCGGTATTCCCATTATCGCGGCGATTCGCAGTGGCCTTGCCGCTAACCGCCTCACCCGCGTGGCAGGGATATTGAACGGCACCTGCAATTATATTTTAAGCAAAATGCTTGAGGCGGATGCGGATTTTGCCGAGGTGCTGGCCGAGGCCGGAAAGCTGGGCTATCTTGAGGCCGACCCTGCGCTTGATATTGACGGGATTGATGCCGGGCATAAAGTCTCTATTCTCGCGGCGCTGGCCTTTGGCACCGTGCCGGATTTTGCCGGGGTGAAGCTCGGGGGCATCCGCGAGGTGACGCTGCGCGATATGCATTACGCCCGTGATTTCGGCTACCGCATCAAGCTTCTGGGTATTGCCGAGCGTCGGGATGAGGCGCTGCTGCAGCGTGTGGAGCCGTGCCTCGTACCGGTCAGCAGTCCGCTTGCTTCGGTGGATGGTGCCTATAATGCGGTGGAAGTGGAAGGCGACGCGGTAGGGCGCGTCGTGTTTGAAGGGCGCGGCGCGGGCGCCGGCCCCACTGGCTCAGCTGTGGTAGCCGATCTTATTGCCATTGCGCGCGGCGATCGCTACCCGCCTTTCACCCTGCCCACCGGTCAGCTTGCACGTGCCCGGGCGCTAGACGCTGCCGCGCGGGAAGGGTGCTATTATCTGCGGCTGAGTTTGAAAGATGAGCCGGGGGTGCTGGCCGAATTCACCCGTGAATTTGCTGCGCAGCATATTTCTGTTAAATCTATTGTGCAGCGCGAAATTGCCGAAGATGGTTCGGCGCAGGTGGTGGTTGTCACGCACCATACGAACGAGGCGGCGATGCAGCGCGTGGTGAAGTCCATTGCCGCTTTGCCATGCACGACGCGGACGCCAGTATTGTTACGCATTCACGCATAGGAGAGACATATGAGATCCGCACATCTGAGCAAGGAAGATATGGGCAGCTGGTGGATGGATAGAAACTTCGCCCTCGAAGCCGTACGGGTGACGGAAGCCGCTGCGCTTGCCGCTTCGCACTGGGTGGGCAAAGGCAAAGAGAAAGACGCGGATCAGGCGGCAGTGAATGCCATGCGCGAGGCGCTCAATGGCCTTACGATTGATGGCACCGTGGTGATTGGCGAGGGCGAGCGCGATAAAGCGCCGATGCTGTATATCGGCGAGAAAGTGGGCACCGGGCAGGGGCCGCAGATTGATATTGCGCTTGACCCGCTGGAAGGCACCACGCTCTGCGCCACTGGGGGGCCGAACTCGCTTGCGGTGGTCGCACTTGCCGAGCACGGCGGGTTTCTGCATGCGCCGGATGTCTATATGGAAAAAATCGCCGTGGGTGGGGATTTGCCAGCGGGCGTGGTGGATCTTGACCATAGCCCGGCGCAGAATCTCAAATCCCTCGCCAAAGCCAAAAAATGCGAAATCAGTGACCTGACGGTTGTGATACTCAATCGCCCGCGTCATGAGGAAATCATTGCCAAAGTGCGCGAAGCGGGCGCGCGGATTCAGCTGATTCAGGACGGTGACGTGGCCGGGGTGATTGCTACCGCCTCGCCCGGCACGGGGGCGGATATGTATCTGGGCATTGGCGGCGCGCCGGAAGGCGTGCTGGCGGCGGCGGCGCTGCGCTCCATTGGTGGGCAGATGCAGGGCCGGCTGCTCTTCAGCGAGGAGGCGGAAAAAGACCGCGCCCGGCGCATGGGGATTACGGATTTATCGCGCAAATATACCATCCTCGACATGGCGAAGGGGGATGTGATGTTCGCCGCCACCGGCGTGACGGACGGGGCGATGTTGCGCGGGGTCAAACGCAGCGCCAAAGGCGCGGTCACGCATTCGATTGTCATGCGCAGCAAAACCGGCACGGTGCGCATCATCGAAGCGCAGCATAATTTCACCCGCAAGAAAGAAATTTAGTATCAGGTGCAGCATGTTCATTCTGCGTGCCGGCATGATGCCAGTTAGAAATTTCTGAAACCTGCTACCGCGCCGCCTGTGCAGCTGCAGCCTCGCGCGAGGCGGTGATGTGATCGGCAAAATGCCCGGCAACGTTGCGTGGGCCATGGGGGCGCACCCGGTCGGCAAAACTTTGGGTTGGGGAGGTGCCGCCTGCGGGGCTTGCATCTCTGGTGGCGGCCGTGCCACCGGCAGCACCATCAAACAGCACGAAGGGAAGCTCCGTCATCAGCAGATCGCCCCGGTTCACCATCTCGGCGAGGCGCTGTATCTCACCGTTTGTATCAATCACTTTCAGCGCCCGGGTTCTCTCATTGGCATTCAGCTGCGCGAATGATTTTCCGGTAGTCTGGCGCACGACCCTATCCATCTGGGGGTCGGCCGCAATCACGACCGAGAAAATCTGCGCCGGGGTAATGGCGCGGCCACGCAGGCGCTGGCGTTCGAGTGCCAGAATCTGATCATGCGCGCTTGGGGCGTGAAGCCCATGCGCGCGGCCGACAAAGAATTCAACGCCGTTCTGCACAAAAAGCCCTGAAAACATGGCCACAGCACTGACCCCGAAACGCTGCATGAAGCCGCCCACATGCTCGGCCAGCAGGCTACCTGCGACCACATCCATCCCCACCGTCAGCAGCCCGAGCGTGGTGGCGCCTGCTATCAGTGCCGCGCCAAAATTCAGCCAGCCTTTGCGCCCCTGCCGCTCAATCGCCTGTGCCAGAATGCGGTTGCCGGGAATGCCTGCCTCTTCATTGCCGTAAGCCACCAGCCGCAGATGCGCGCGCGTGACCTGTGCCGGGTCAAGCCCGAGCTGCATGGATATTTCTTCGCGGTATTTATTCGTCATCTCATCCTGAAATCGCCAGCCACCGCGCAGGGAGAAAAATGTCTGCAGCGCCACCCCGCCCAGCACAACGGCAAATGGTAGCAGCGTGCCGCTCGAGAGCCAGCTTGAAACCAGCACAGCGGTGGACACCACCCCCTTGCCCAGCAGGTAGGCTTTAAGGTCGCTTACGAACCCAAGCGCCCGCGCGCGTATGTCTTGCAACAGATTCATGCAGCTTGCATTCTAGCAGAGCGTCTGGCGGAGAAATATGAAGGTTTGATGAAGGTTTCAGGTCAGCTTATGCCTTGTAATTCTGCGAAAGCTTCACGTAATGCTCGGCGGAAAAGGGGATATAGTCCCTCTCCTCCTGCGTGATGTCGCGCAGATATCTGGCCGGGTTGCCCGCCCAGAGCTGTTCTTTTGGCAGGCGTTTTTTGGGGGTGAGCACGGCGCCCGCGGCCAGAAACCCGAAGGGCTCTACCACTGCAAAATCAAGCACCACCGACCCCATGCCGATAAAGGCGAAATCCTCGATTTTACAGGCATGAATCGTGGCCTGATGGCCAATCGTCACGTCTGATCCAATCACCGTCGGCCCGATATTACGGGTCACATGCACGACCGTGCCGTCTTGAATGTTGCTGCGCTCGCCGATGCGGATGGAATTGACATCGCCGCGAATCACGCAGCCGAACCAGATGTTGGAATCCTTGCCGATATGCACATCGCCAATCACCACCGCGCCGGGCGCAATCCATGCGTCCGGGTGAATGGTCGGCATTACGCCCTTATAAGGCAGGATGATGGGAGATGGTGCGTGCATAGGTAATTCTCTGTTAGTTAGCCCTGAGCCTAGAGCCTTTAGGTTTTAGCTTTTCTATGACACGAGGCAACCCCTTACCACATACGCATGAGAGCTAAAACCTCACGGCTACAGGCTCGAGGCGCTCTAAGGAAACACCGCCGTTGCCACCAGCCCCGTCATCTCGGGCAGGCCCAGCATCAGGTTGGCGTTCTGCAGCGCCTGACCGGAGGCTCCTTTGCCCAGATTATCAATCACCGAGACAAGGATGGCCTCTCCCGCCCGCCTGCCGGGATGGACGGAAATATGGCAGCGATTCGTGCCTTTTACCGCATGCGTGCTCGGCGCATTTTTCACCAGCCGCACGAAGGCTTCCCCGTGATAGCGTGTGTTGATTGCTTCCTGCAGATCCGTAAGGCTTGCGCCTTTTACGAGCGTCACCTGAATCGTCGCGAGCATACCGCGCGTTACGGGAATAAGATGCGGCGTAAAACTCACCCCCACCGCCATGCCTGCGGCGCCTGAAAGCTCCTGCTCAATTTCTGCCGTGTGGCGGTGGCGGCCGATGCCATAGGCGCTTGCCCCGCCTTCAAGCTCGGTAAAAAGCATTTCCTGTTTCACGCTGCGCCCGGCGCCGGAAATACCCGACAGCGCATTGATGGTGATGTGATGCGGGTCAATCAGTTTGGCGGTAACTAGCGGCAGCAGAGGCAGGAGCGAACAGGTAGGGTAACAGCCGGGATTCGCCACGAGCCGCGAAGCAGAAATTTTCTCTCGCCCCCATTCGGTTAGCCCATAGACTGCCGTTTTTTGCAAGCTCGTGGCCTGATGGGGATGGCCATACCATTCCTCATACTGTGCCGGATCATGCAGGCGGAAATCGGCCGATAAATCGACAATACTCACCGAGTCGGGCAGGGCGGCGATAATGGGCTGAGTCGTGCCGTGCGGCAGGCAGCAGAAAATCAAATCAAGGGCGGAAGTATCAAGCTCTTCGAGTTTCACCAGCCGTGGCAGGTCGCGGTGCGCCAGATGCGGGTAAATCTCGCCCACGGCTTTACCGGCCTGCGAATCGCCGGTGAGCGCTGCGACATGAAATTGCGGGTGATGCTCCAGCAGGCGCAGCAGCTCCGCCCCCGTATAGCCGGAGGCGCCGAGAATCGCGGTCTTGATGGTGGCGCGGCTGGAATGTTTCGTCATCTGACCCATCCTGCTCGTTACCGGGTTCTAATAACGAATGACGGATAACGAATAACGAATAACGAACTAGCGTTTGCTGAACTGGAAGCTGCGGCGTGCCTTGCGGTGGCCGTATTTCTTACGCTCGACCACACGGCTGTCGCGGGTGAGGAAGCCGCCCTGACGCAGCACTTTGTGATATTCTGGATTATACGCATCCAGCGCGCGGCTGATGCCGTGGCGCACGGCGCCGGCCTGACCTGAAAGCCCACCGCCCAGCACCGTGACGATGACATCGAATTTGCCTTCTTCCCCAAGCGCGGCGAAAGGCTGGTTGATGATCATGCGCAGCACGGGACGGGCAAAATACTGCTCCAGCGTCTTGCCGTTGATGCTGTATTTGCCTTTGCCCTTTTTCACCCAGACGCGGGCGACCGCATTCTTGCGGCGGCCAGTGCCGTAAGCGCGGCCTTTAGCATCCACCTCAGCGGTGCGGGTTTCATTTTCTGCGGTTGCTGCTGCGCGTGCCATAAATTGTCCTATCGTATTAGCGTGCGTTTTTAACGTTCATAGCGGCGAAATCCACCGTTTTGGGCGATTGCGCCGCATGCGGATGTTCCGCCCCGGCATAAACAAACAGATGCCCCATCTGCCGGCGGCCAAGGGGGCTGTCCTTCGGAATCATGCGCTCTACCGCTTTTTCAACGATACGCTCGGGCTTGCCTTCACGGTGGAGATATTCGGGCGTTGCCGATTTCACCCCGCCTGGAAACCCGGTATGGCGGTAATAAATCTTGTTGCTGCGTTTGCGGCCGGTGAGTTTCACCTTGCCGGCATTGATGATCACCACGTGATCCCCGCAATCCATGTGTGGGGTGAAGCTTGGCTTATGCTTGCCGCGCAGCACTTTGGCGACATAGCTTGCGAGGCGGCCTAATACGACCCCTTCTGCATCAATTACAAGCCATTCTTTTTTAATATCTTTTGGCGTTGCCGAAAATGTTTTCATAGTGTGTTTAACCCTTATCTTACCGCAAACAGGTGGCGTGGTTTACGCTAAAGCCCCCGCGGCTGTCAAGGCAAATTGCAGGCTCGACCAACGGGGCGCGAGGGGTTACAGTCTCGCCATGACGATTCCGCGCCTTGCTTCTGATATTCCTCTCCATCCGGGGGCGGTGCTGCCGCTTACGCCGGCGCAGCATCACTACCTGCTGCATGTGTTGCGGCTGAAGCCGGGGGATGCGCTGCGTCTGTTTCATGCAGACTCCGGAGAGTTTTCTGCCCGCATCCATCACCTGACCAAGCGCGAGGGTTCGCTTGTGCTCGTGACACAGGTGCGCCCGCCGAAATTATCGCCGGATCTGTGGGTATGTTTTGCGCCCGTAAAAGGCGGGCGGACGGAGACGATCCTCGAAAAGATCACCGAGCTTGGTGCGCGGGTGATTCAGCCCGTGCTTACCCGCCGCGCAGTGGTTGATAAGCTTAACCCCGAGCGCGCCATGGCCACCATTCGCGAAGCGGCGGAGCAATGCGAGCGGCTGGATGTGCCTGAGCTCAGGCCAATGCTGCCGCTTGCGAATCTGCTGGCCGATTGGCCCAAAGACAGGCCGCTTTTTTATGGCGATGAAGCAGGTGGGGGTGAGACGTTTTCGCCCACCATGCTGCGCGGCGTGGCGCATGCCGCCTGCCTTATTGGCCCGGAAGGCGGGTTTGCGCCTGAAGAATTCGCCATGCTGCGCCACTGCCCTTTTGCCCGCCCGGTAGGGCTTGGCCCGCGCATCTTGCGTTCCGACACGGCGGCGATTATCCTTACGGCATTACTCATTGCTGAGTCAGGAGATTGGCATGAACCTCCCCGCTTCGGTGCGCCAGAATAGTTCGGGCATTCTGCCGCTGCTTGAAACCCTCATCAGCCGTCGCGGCGAGGAGGTGACCGCGTGGATGGAAAAAACCCGCGCCCGCTGCGGCGTGCCGTTTTACAGCTCGGTGGATCTGCGCCATGCCGGGTTCAAGCTGGCTCCGGTCGATACCAATCTTTTTCCGGCCGGGTTCAACCATCTTTCCCCCGCCGCGCGTGAGCGGGCGGCCAGCCGCATGCGCGCGCGTTTTGCAAAAACGGGGAGAAGCCGGGTGCTGATTATTCCTGAAAATCACACCCGCAATCAGGGCTATCTTGATAATCTTCATGCCCTTGCCACGATCGTGGCGGATGCGGGGGCGGAGCTGCGCATCGGTAGTTTGATTGCCGGGCAGGGGCAACCGATTACGCTTGCCGCATCGCGCGGTGAGTCTATTACCGAGCAGCCGCTTATACGCGAAAAAAATACGCTGAGGACGGAGGATGGTTTCACCCCCGATCTTATTTTACTCAATAATGACCTGACGAGCGGTTTGCCGGAACTTCTGCGCGGCGTGACCCAGAAAATCGAGCCGCGCCCCTCGCTTGGCTGGCACCGGCGGCGAAAATCCATCCATTTCGATGCCTATGACAAGCTGGCGCAGGAATTCGCGCAAGTTTTCGATCTTGACCCGTGGCTCTTTACCACCGAGGCGCATAAATGCGGCCGTATTGATTTCGGTTCGCGTCAGGGGCTTGATTGTGTGGCCATGGGGGTGGAGAAAGTGCTGCACCGGGTGCGCATCCATTACCGCCATTACGGTATTGCGGCCGAGCCTTACGTCTTCATCAAGTCCGACGCGGGAACCTATGGCATGGGCATCATGACCGCGCGCTCGGGCGAGGAAGTAATCGCCATGAATAAGAAAACCCGCAATAAAATGGATGTGATTAAGGAAGGCGCGCATAGCACCGAGGTGCTGATTCAAGAAGGCGTGCCGACCATCGATCTGGTGGAAGGCGCCCCCGCCGAGCCGATGCTCTATCTGGTGGATGGTTATGCGGTGGGCGGTGCCTACCGCGTGAATCACGAGCGCGATGCAACCGGCAACCTGAACGCCGCCGGCATGCGTTTTGCCGGCATGTGCGATGCGACAGAAGCGGCAGCTAAAGAAAAAATCGCCGTTTCTCCCTGCAGCTTCGGTGCGTTCGGCCTCGTCGCTGCGCTGGCGGCGCTTGCCGTGCCTCAGGAAGAATACGGCGAGGGGTATAGTATTTGAGGGGTTTTGGATTATTAACACATTATTAATATTTATCTGATAGACTCAAACTTTGTTTAAGGTTGAAATCCTTAAACCCTTAAACAGTATCCCATAGGAGGTATTGATGAGTCAGAGTGTCGGCGACAGAGCTAAAGAGGAAGTCACCAGAATGTTTCAGCAGTATCCTTCTGTTGTTGCCTGTCTATTAGACGCTCAGGGCGTAGATCGAAGAACCCTTGCTGACCCAACCCCGTCGCTAAATTCTAGGGGTGAACCTTATCCGCAGGCAACAATTTTTGATGCTGTTCGCGGCGGAGAAAATGTCAAAGTCGAGATTATTGACTGGTCGCGAGGACGAGGATTAGACAACAGCACTTCTTCAGGGTCTGTTCATGTTTCCGTGTGGGATCCGAGAGTGCCACCTGAAAAACGTGGTAATTCTTCAATTCAACCACGCACTGAGATTTCAGTAGCGGGCAGACCGGACACGGGGAATGAAGGGGGACAATATGTGAGGACCCTTCTTGTTGGGAGTAGAGGTGAAAGTAGCTACTCTATAACAGAGGCGATTCGTAACGTACAAGGTATGAGAGACGGTGAAATTAAGTATACAAATTCAACAGCTCCTGTTGCAGAAGTTCCTGAACACGGAATACCAGAACGTGTTCGCGAAATGCATGAAAGAGCGCGTTGTTTTGGTGGATAAAGACGTTTACACCTATAGCAGTTTCTGCGCGTTTCACCCCTCAATAGAAACCCGCGCGGCTTTGGCCAGATAAAAACCTTCACAAAAGCTTCACACAATTTTCCC
>CANHAG010000004.1 GCA_947458525.1 Rhodospirillaceae bacterium
AAAGGGAGGCCGTCATGAATAAGCTCCCGATCATTTCCGCTGACGAACGCCTCAAGGAACAGAAAGGGATTAAGGGCTGCATCCTTGGCAAGGCCGGTATTGGTAAAACCAGCCTGCTGTGGACGCTTGACCCTCCCACCACGCTTTTCCTGGACATGGAAGCCGGTGATCTAGCGGTGGAAGGTTGGCAAGGCGATACGCTACGCCCACGCACCTGGCCGGAATGCCGTGACTTCGCCGTGTTCATCGGCGGCGCAAATCCTGCGCTGCGCCCTGAACAGCCCTATAGCCAAGCACACTACGAAGCGGTGTGTGAACGCTACGGCGATCCGGCGCAGCTGGCGAAATACGAAACCATCTTCATCGACAGTATCACTGTTGCCGGAAGGCTTTGCTTCGGCTGGTGCCGAGGCCAACCGCAGGCAGTTTCTGAAAAGAACGGTAAAGAGGATCTGCGCGGAGCATACGGCCTGCACGGGCAGGAGATGATTTCTTGGTTGACCCACTTGCAGCACACACGCGGCAAAAATGTGTGGTTCGTCGGTATCCTTGACGAAAAGACGGATGACTTCAACCGGCGCTTCTACACGCCGCAAGTGGAAGGCAGCAAAACCGGCCTCGAACTTCCTGGAATCGTCGATCAAGTCATCACGATGGCGGAAATCCGACCATCAGACGGCGAGCCTTTCCGCGCCTTCGTTTGCCACACCATCAACGCATACGGCTTTCCCGCCAAAGACCGCTCAGGGCGGCTTGAGGTGATGGAGAAGCCGCACCTTGGCGAACTGATGGCCAAAATCCGCGCCCCGCACGCCGAGCGCCAACTTTCCTACGCAACCCCGAACAATGAAGGAGAAATCCAATGAGCTGGAACAATTTCAACGATGCTGAAGACCAATACGACGTTATCCCAAACGGCACGCTTGCCAAGGTACGCATGACCATTCGCCCAGGTGGGTTTGATGAACCCAACCAGGGATGGACAGGCGGTTATGCAACCCGCAACCCTTCCACCGGCGCGTGCTACCTGGATTGTGAGTTTGTGGTGTTGGAAGGCCAGTTCGCTCGCCGCAAGGTGTGGAGCTTGGTCGGCCTGCATAGCCCCAAAGGTGAAAAATACGCGCAGATGGGGCGTGCCTTTATCAAGAGCGTGCTGAATTCCGCACGCGGCATTAGCCACAAGGACAATACACCCCAAGCGCAAGCAGCACGGCAAATCAGCGGCTTTCAAGACCTCGATGGGATTGAATTCGTCGCGAAGATTGAAGTGGAGGATGGTGACAGGGGCGAAAAGAACCGCATCCAGAAAGCTATCACGCCGGATCACAAAGACTATGCGGCCATCATGGGCAGCACCGGCGGCAATAGCGGCGGAGGCTTCACGCCGCCTGCGACTCCTGCGCCTGCGCCGTCACGTCCTCAGGGTAACAGCAACCGCCCGTCCTGGGCTCAATAAGCGAGGACGGCCATGCTGCTTAGACCACGACAGGAAACAATGGTGGGCAACATCGTCGGCGCATTGTCAGAACATGACAATACGCTGGCGGTAGCGCCCACCGGTGCAGGCAAAACGGTGATGCTTTCGGCGGCGCTCGGGCGCATGTTCAAGAAAGGCTCGCTGAATAAAGCCTGTGTTCTTCAACACCGCGATGAATTAACAACGCAAAACAGCGCCACATTCCTTCGCATGAACCCGAGCCTCACGGCCAGCTTCTTCAACGCGGAAGCCAAAAGCTGGCGTGGGGATGTAGGGTTCGCGATGGTGCAGACGCTGACGCGCCCCGAAAATCGTGAAACCATGCCGGTGCTGGATGCGCTGATAATCGACGAAGCGCATCACGCCTGTGCGGATTCCTACCTTCGCATCATCGAGCAGGCTCGCAAGAATAACCCGAACTGCAAATTGCTCGGTGTCACCGCCACGCCAATGCGCGGCGATAAGAAGGGCTTGCGTGCGGTTTTCGATAATGTCTGCGACCAGATCACCGTCGGCGAGCTTATCCGCTCCGGCCACTTAGTGAAGCCGCGCACCTTCGTGATGAATGTGGGCGTGCAGGATGAACTGCGCCAGGTGAAGAAAACCGCTTCTGACTATGACATGGGCGAAGTGGCAGAAATCATGGACAAACGCCCGATCAACCAGGCGGTAGTCCAGCACTGGAAAGAAAAAGCCGGTGGCCGTCAAACTGTTGTGTTCTGCTCCACACTGGCGCACGCCGAACACGTGGCGGCAACCTTCAATGCCGAGGGCATTCCCACGGCGTTTATCTCCGGTGACTTGTC
The DNA here is from genome assembly GCA_947458525.1 of Rhodospirillaceae bacterium. GTDB lineage: Bacteria > Pseudomonadota > Alphaproteobacteria > Rickettsiales > UBA3002 > JAFLDD01. Next base: position 2,284 of record CANHAG010000004.1, read on the forward strand.
GGATACTGCACGCCGCACGTTGATTGATGATTATGCCAAGGGCAAATATCAGGTCATCGTCAATGTGGCCGTGCTGACTGAAGGGTGGGATCACCCGCCGACTTCCTGCGTGGTGTTGCTGCGGCCTAGCTCCTACAAATCGACCATGATTCAGATGATCGGGCGCGGCCTGCGCGTTGTGGATTCTGAAAAATGGCCAGGTGTCACCAAAACCGATTGCATCATTCTCGATTTCGGCACTTCCACGCTGATTCACGGCAACCTTGAGCAAACGGTTAAGCTGGAAGACGACAAAAAGGACGAGGATAAAGAAAGCGGCACCGCCACAGCACCGCATAAAACCTGCCCCGATTGCAAAGCGGAAATGCCTGCACGCATTCAGGAATGCAGCTTGTGCGGCTATGAATGGCCGGTGGCAGAACCGCATGTGATGGAGATTGACGATTTCTCCATGCAGGAAATCCAAATTCTGCAAACCTCGCATTTCCTCTGGTGCGATCCGTTCCACACCGACAACACGCTTGTGGCCGTTGGCTTCAAAGCCTGGGCAACCGTGCTTATCAGCCCAAGAGGATTCTGGCAGGCGGTGGGCGGCGTGACCGGCAGCAAGCAGGTGCATTCACTCGCTTCCGGCGATAAGTCGGTGTGCCTTTCTGCGGCGAATGACTGGCTAAACCTGCATGAAACCGAGGACAGCGCCCATAAGACACGCCGCTGGCTTTATGAGCAAGCCACGCCCAAGCAGCTGCAATACCTGCCGCCGCAATATCAGCACGACTATTCGCTGACCCGATACGAAGCCTCGGCATTGATGACGCTGAAATTCAACCAGCGTGCCATCAAGCAGGCAGTGGGGGCGCTATGACATGTCAGTTCGCCCAACCTTTCTGCTTTGCCCGATCTGTAAACGCTTCCCTCGTGGCTGGGCGTATGCCGATCCGAGCGCATGGCTATGGACACGCACCGGCCAGCAAAGCCTGCGGTATTTCTGCTCACGCCAGCATCAAGACTTCTTTGCTGCCGTTAAACGCAAGCACGGGAGGGACACGATGATTGACCCGACCCCGCATGAAATCGCTGCCATGCGTGCCGCTATTCAGCCTATGGCCGAATATATCGGCGCGGATGTTGGCTACAATAAGCCGATCCAGGACTACAGCCGTGAAGAAATCCTGACGCTGATAGAGGTGATTGTCACCGCGTATCAGGATTCTTTGCAAAAGGCCGCGCACCAGCAATGGCCTGACATCGAGATTCCCTTTGACCCTTCCAAAACGCTGGGAGGTGGCAAATGACACTCGACTTCACCAACAGCTTCGCCGAGCAACTGAATGTCTTGATTGATAAGGCACTGGAATCGGAACGCCAGAGCGATAAGCCGCGCACGTATCTCGGCGGTTCGCGCCTGGGCGTGACCTGCCAGCGTGCGCTGCAATTTGAATATCTTAACCAGCCGAAGGATGAAGGGCAGGAATTTTCCGGTCAGCTGCTTCGTATCTTCGCCGCCGGTCATGTGTTCGAGGATCTGGCGATTACCTGGCTGAAAAAGGCAGGCGTGGAACTTCATACCCGCAAGCCCGACGGTTATCCGTTTGGCTTTTACGTGGCAGGCGGTCGCATACGTGGCCACGTAGACGGCATCATCACGAGCGCACAGGCAGAGCTTGGGCTGTCATTCCCGATGATCTGGGAATGTAAATCGCTCAATAGCAAATCCTGGAACGAAACCGCGAGCAAAGGACTGGCGAAAACCAAGCCCATCTATGCCGCGCAGGTTGCCACCTATCAGGCGTATATGGAAGGCAGCATTGAAGGCATTTGCCGCAATCCCGCGCTATTCACCGCCATCAATAAGGACACGGCGGAGCTTTACCACGAGCTTATCCCATTTAACGGCCAACTGGCGCAGGATATGAGCGACAAGGCCGTGCGCGTCATTACCGCGTGCGAATCTGGAGAATGGCTGCCGCGCATCTCGCGTGATCGCAATCACTATGAGTGCAAACTCTGCCCGTGGCAGGAACGCTGCTGGGGAGGTGCTGCATGATTGCGCCTTCACTGGAAACCATAGAGCAATTCCTGGAGAGCCTGTTCAGCTATACCGACGGCTGGATTGCGCTGAGAAGTTTTCCCGAAGCCGGAAAACAAGGCAAACCCGCGTTGCGCTGGATCGCAAACGATGACCAGGCCGCAAGCCACGTCTATCAATTTGCATGTGAGGCGCATCAGGCCAACCGCGCTTGCTATCTTATCCCTGGCACGGTTGCGGCGGAGGGAAAGGCTGGAAGCGCGGATGTGATGCAGACCGGCGTGTTGCTGGTGGACATCGACACCGGCGATAGTGAGGCCAAACTTGGGCATTTGAGCGCCCATCTCGGCAAGCCGTCGCTGATAATATGTTCGGGTGGCATCACCGAAACCGGCGCACGCAAGCTGCATGTGTACTGGCGGCTTTCAGAAGCGGCGGAAGGCGATGATGTGGTCACGGCCTGCCGACTGCGCGAGCAAATCGCCCTGAAAGTCGGCGGCGATACCTCATTCAAATCAGCGCATCAGCCCATCCGTATCGCAGGCAGCGTCTATCACAAAACCGCTGAAGCGCGGCTTGTCACCATCGAGGAGCGCAACGGCTATGAATATCACCTGGGCGATTTGGCCGAGGCGATTGCCCACATGCCGCCTATGGAAGGCACGGACTACAAGCAGCCCAACCTGAATTGGAACGATTTCAATGATGTGAAGCCTGCCACCGAAGAACTCATGACCATGAAAGTGCATGAAGGTGGCAAGGACGGCATCACGCGCTTTGAAGCGATCAGCACGGTGATGGGCTATGTCATCCGGCGCTATCACGAAGGGCTGATTGACCAGCAGGAAGCCTGGGATGAAGTCTGGGGCTACAACCTGACCTGCCTGCGCCCCGCATGGCCGGAAGATCGCGTGCGCGGCGAGATGAAGCGGCTATGGGAAAAGCATTGCCGTAAATACGGCGCACCCACGGCATACGTGCCACCGGAAGAACGTCAGAAGGACGCACCAGAAATCATCAGTTATCGGCTGGCTGATCTGCTGGATAATCCGCCAGCAATACCTTCGGACATTATCGCTCCGCGCATTCTCACGCCCAACAGCGTGATGCTGTTCGCCGGTGCGCCGAAGGTAGGCAAAAGCGATTTCCTGCTTTCCATGTTCCTGCACATGGCCGCAGGGGAGCAATTCCTTCACATGCAGCCCCGCGAGCCACTCCGCATCTTCTATCTGCAAATGGAGATTCACGGCTACTATGTGAGCGAACGTATCCAGAGCCTTGCTATCGGCAACGACATCAAGCAACGCGCCGCTGAGAATATGTTCATCACGCCACGCCTGCGAATGCTCCTGGATAAAGACGGTGTGGTGCGGTGCGCGGAACATATCCGCACCCGTTTTGGCAAGCGCCTGCCTGATGTGATTTGCATTGACCCGATCCGCAACGTATTCGACGGCGGCAAGCCCGACGCTTCGGAGAATGACAACAGTGCGATGATGTTCTTCCTGCATGAACGGGTGGAACGGTTGCGCGACCTGGTTAATCCAGAAGCTGGCATCATCATCGTTCACCATACCCGCAAGCAGGGTAAAAAGCAGTTTGAGGAAGACCCGCTTCAAGCCATTTCGGGCGCGAGCGCGTTGCGCGGCTTTTATGACTCCGGCCTTATTCTATTTCGGCCTGACGAAGTAAGCCCCGAGCGGCAGCTATTCACGGAACTGCGTAACGGTCCCGAAATTCCGCCCTGCATCATTGAAAAAGTGGATGGGCGCTGGATTGCCAAAAACATCATCAGCGAGCGCCTGGTCGCTAAGGAATTGGGGCGCAAGCTCGATGCAGAGCGCAGGCGCAAATACAACGTCATCCTTCAGCTTCTGTTCTCTGAAGCCAGAGAAGGACGCATGTACACCATGAACCAGTTTGCTGAGGCGTATGAAGGCAAGCATCACCTTGGCAGCAAGGACTCGCTTTATGAGCGGCTCGGTGTGCTGGCAACACAAGGCTACATTCGTTTCACGCAGAATTACAAGGCGCTGGGGTTAAAGAAAACCCGCTCCAAGCTCGGCCTGCTGTGCATCGAAGACATGGAGTTCAAAACGGAGGATGGCGAAATCATCTCCGTGCTTCCAACCCATTACAAATTTCCAGGAACAGGCGCGTGTCTTGAGGTGCAAGACCCGAACCACTGGACTTACCCAGAGGAGGATAATCATGAAAAATAACCCTAGAAAACCCCAAGTTTCGGTGAAACCCGAACTTCATTTTCCGAACTTACGAACTTGCCTTTTAAGTTTGGGAGCGTCCCGAACATGCCCCGCAAGCGCCTTGATATTTCTTGATTTCCAGTTTGGGAAAATGGCTCGCGTGGCAATGATGAAAAATCAAGTTTCGGGCAAGTTTGGACGTTGTGTTTCCAAGACATTTCACTGGTTAGCAAGTTACGGTGCGCCACTACTACCCCCTAAAGGGGGTGTTCGCCGCCACCTGCGGCGGACACTTCCCCTCGGGGGCAGGTGTTTGCGCCTCACGCTTTCCGGCACCAACCAACAAAGCGGAGGACTACATGGCTAAAAGCACACGAAAAGATTGGACTGTTACCGAAGTGGCGGATCGCTTTGAAGAAGCAGTGCGGACGTTGCGCCGCCTGCCAAAGCAGCAAGGCCAAGGTTTTTTCAATGTATGGCCTCCAATCGTTCGCACCGTATGGGAGCAAATGGCGATGGAGAAAATGCCGCTGCGTCTCGGACCACCTTTGCCTGATGCCATCAGCCGCATGGAAGAAACATTCACTTGGATTTTCCTGCTCGAACACGAAGAGGAACGGCGGATCATTTGGTTACGGGCGGAGAGCGTTCGCTGGAAGCAAATCTGCTGGCGCATGGGAATCGGCAAAACTAAAGCCAGGGAATTGTGGACGCTGGCCTTGCTCAAGATCACTTACCAACTCAACGGATAGGAGCGGCCAAAAATGACCGGACATTTTTACAGCGGACATAACGGACAAATTCTGGCATACTTCCCAATATGCTCGCGAGAGGTGCGCCCGAATGATGTGGAGGCGCACGCATGACCCCCGAAACAACCGCATACGATAAACTCGTTGCGCTCATCAAAGAGCGGCACGGCGGCGCGATCAGCGACCAGGAAGCACACAGGCTGGCACGAAACCTTATGGGCTACTGCGAACTCGTCATTCGAGTGAACGCAAAAACTGAAAAGGAAGTTCTTGCTAACCAGCTGGAATATAGTAATCTTTTTATGCGTTGGTTATATGCTGACGTGGAGTGTCGAAACTCCGAGAATGTAGGGTGTGCATCAGCCCATGTTTGATGTATCCTCGGCCTCTATCCCTATGGTCGGGGAGATGTACGCGCATGTTCAAGCTCCGGCTAAAGGCGTACATAACCGATACATTCCGGTTTTCGAACTCCCCGATCACCAGATTGCAAGCGCATGATGGAAGGGAGTAACACGTGAGAGGCAGAAAGCAAAAGTTCGCGGTTCAAGAAACAGGCGCTGTTTCCAAGGCGATTATTCTGGTTCGAGTATCCTCGAAAGACCAGGAGGACGGTCACTCACTCGATGCCCAAAGAGATCGCCTGATACGTTACTGCGACAAGAAAAACTTCGACATCCTGGAAATTTTTACCATCACCGAGTCATCGACACGCGGTGATCGTAAAAAATTCATGGAGATGCTGGAATTTGCCAAGCGGCAAAAAGGCACCATCGCAATCGTGGCGGATGCCGTTGACCGCGTGCAACGCAGCTTCAAAGATTCGGTCTATCTCGACGATCTCGTTCGCAGGGACAAAATCGAGCTTCACTTCTACCGTGAAAATATGATTATCGGGCGCGAAGCCAGCGCATCGGATCACATGCGCTGGGACTTCTGTGTGCTTGGCGCGAAAAGTTACGTGATGCAGCTTTCCGAAAACGTGAAGCGCAGCATCGAATACAAAGGCAAAAAAGGCGAAAGATACGGACCCGCGCCGCTTGGTTATCTGAACCAGCGCGACGAACGCGGCAACAGTGTCATCGTGGTGGATCAGCTTCGCGCACCATTGCTCAAGCGCATGTTCACCGAATACGCTTCCGGCGCATACACACTCGGCCAAATGCAGCAACGCTGCAAAGAGTGGGGGCTGCGTAGCAAGGCTGGTGTGGAATTACACAAATCGACCCTTTATCGCATCGTACAGAATCCTTTCTACTACGGCGATATGCTGATAAAAGGCGAGATCATGCAGCATTGCCACGAACCCCTTGTTTCCCGAAACGTATGGGAAGATTGCCAAGCCGTATTGCGCGGCTGGGAAAAGAAGCCGTTCCTGTACGGCGGCAAAGACTTTTTATTCAGAGGTCTGCTTACCTGCGCCGTCACCGGCAGGGTAGTTTCCTCGGACACCAAAAAGAAAAGCTATAAAAACGGCACGACAGCAGAGTTTACCTATCTGGTAACCTGGAACCCCGAGAACCCGAGCAAGAAGTTTTGGGTACGCGAGGATAAGGTTGCCGCGCAGGTGGAAGCCGCGCTTGAGCGGATCGCCATCAAAGACCATGAGATGATGACGGCGGCTATCGCGGCAGTGAAGGAAGCGAACAAGGCCAAGCAGGAATCGCATAACCGCGAAGTCGGGTTGCTGAAGAAAGAGCATAGCGAGATACAGGCTAAGCTGGATCGCTTGGTGGATTTACTGGCCGAGGGCGTGCTGCCGCCGGAGGATTACCGCACAAAGCGCGAGCAGCTGAAGAAGCGCCAGCATGATTTGGTGAACCTGATTCACGCCTATGATGATGCCGACAACATGTTCGGCAGTACGATGGAAAAACTGATGAAAGTGGCTATGGGAGCGCACAAGGCGTTCTTAAGTTCGAGCGTAGAAGAAAAAAGGGAATTGCTGAATTTCGTGTTTTCGAACCTAACACTCAAAGGCGAAACCCTTTGTTATTCCTACAATTTCCCATTTAACAACTTCGAAAATCTCGACGATTGTAGCAAATGGCGGACAGGGTGGGATTCGAACCCACGATGGAGTTGCCCCCATGCCAGTTTTCGAGACTGGTACCTTCAACCACTCGGTCACCTGTCCATGTCCGCGCCGTCAACACTCAAGTGGTTGAAGGCGATTTTTCTGTTCGCGCCGCCTCGCGGCGCCGCTGTCGGCAACCACTTCGCCCTGCGCTCTACTGAGCTTCGGGCGACAGGCGGTCACCTGTCCATGTCCGCGCGAAGCGGGTTCAATATCAGACAGGCCATGACTGACAAGGATTTTCTGGCAGAACCATCGCTGCTGAATTCAACCAGCGTGCTGTTGGGGCGGGGTCACATCAAGAAAGGTGAAGCGGTCGCGGGTGCGGTGGGCGCTTGCCATGGCACGATCGAATTCTTCTTCTGTAAGCCCGATTTCCTCTGGCAAAGTGGGGGCGCCGGCGTGTATCAGCATAGCGACGAGTACCTCCGGCGGGTGGCAATGATGGCGAATATACCCGGCGACATCCGGCCAGATTTTTTGTAACGTCAGATTAATTTCTGCGCGTTGAGAGGGCGAAAACTGCTTGGCAGCGGGCAGGTCGCCACCCGCTTCCAGAAGGTGCGGCACATGCTCCAGCATCGCAAACTGCCGCCGCGCCATAGCAACGGACGCCACCGCCACCAGCTGGCCGTGGGTCACGCCGCGCAGCTTCTGCCCATAGAGCATTTCAAGCGTATGGGCGATCATATGCTCGCCCTGACTCGCCACGGCGCTTGAGCCGGTGTTTGTCATCCATTGCCCGGCGGCAATCAGCGCTTCCATCAGGGTTTGCAGTGTGCCCAGCCGGGGTTCATATTCGCGAAACGCCGCAAAGGCTTCGGCAGCAAACTCCGTACCCAGTGTGAGGTGGGAAAGATAACTATCCGCCTCCACCGTGCTGCGGCAGAGCATATCCGCCATGCCTGAGGCGGTGAGGTGCTTAGGGGCGGCGGCAAGCACGTCAAGATCCGCATAGATCGCCTGCGGTGCTGCGGCGGGAAGCGAGGTTTTATGATTTCCCTCCCACAGGCTGGCATTGGCGGCTGCATAGCCATTCATCGAGGCGGCGGTCGCCACCACCACATAAGGCTTGCCGCACGCATGGGCGGTATATTTGGTAAGGTCATTCAAGGTGCCGCTGCCGACCGCCACCAGAAAATCCGCCTCACGCGCCAGCGGAACAAGACGCTCGGCCACATCTGTGGCGGGGATGACTTCCGCCTCAAGATGGGCACGGGAAAGCTGGTGATGTTCGGCCAGAAGCGGATAGAGCGCCGCGCCCGCCGCTTTCCATGTATTTGTATCGCTGACAAGAAGCGCCGCGCCGCGCATGCGCGTTTGCGTGAGCAGCGACGGAATCTGCCCAAGCAGATGATGCCCAATGTGAATATGCATAACTATCCACAGGTTTCTTATCAGTAAGTGAGAAGGTTGAAAGTAAAAATATTTTGCTTAGTGTGCTGTGCCTGAAGACAGGATGCGTTAGCTATAAACAAGATAGCTGAACGTATAGAAAGTGGGGGTTCATGGCGCGGCATAATTTTCTGGTGGCGATGGCGCTGGTGCTGCTCACTTTTTCGGCCTCACTCGCTTACGGCAATGAAAAGCCCTACGGACTCTGGGTGGAGGAACTGCGCAGCGAAGCGCTGGCGCGCGGTATTCCTGAGACCACGTTTGATGCGGCGATGTTTCGAATTACCCCCAACGAGCGCATCATCGAGCTTGACCGCCAGCAGCCGGAAGGGCGTTTGAGCTGGACGGAATATGCAGAAAAAATCGTGAGTGCCGACCGGGTGGAGAAAGGGCAGGCAAAACTGCTCGAGCACCGCGCGATACTGGAAGAAGTGAGCGCGCGCTATCGCGTGCCGAAAGAAATCATCGTGGCGCTGTGGGGGGTGGAGACGATTTACGGCGGCTATACCGGCAATTTCTCGATTATCGAAGCACTCACCACCCTTGCGTATGACGGCCGCCGTGCGGAGCTGTTCCGCGAGGAGCTGCTGAAGGCCATGGAAATCATCGCCCGGCATGACGCAACCGCCGAACAGATGACCGGCTCATGGGCTGGCGCCATGGGGCAAACGCAGTTCATGCCCTCAAGCTACCTGAAATATGCCGTGGCGTGGGATGGTTCCGGCCATCCGGATATATGGAAAAACCTGCCCGATGTGTTTGCGTCCATTGCCAATTACCTTCACAGCTCCGGCTGGAATGGTGATGAAATCTGGGGCGTAGCGGTCAATCTGCCGCCCGGTTTTAACCCTGAGGATGCGGATTTATATAAGCCCCGCCCGGTGGAAGCATGGCGCGCTATGGGCATCACCGCGAAACAGGGCAGGGCGCTGCCGGAACGCGGGATGGTGTATGTCATGTATCCCGGCGGCAACAACGAGGGCGCTTATATGGTCACAGAAAACTTCCATGTGCTGCTGAAATGGAACCGTTCGCGCTATTTTGCTACATCTGTCGGCCTGTTGTCGGATAGAATCGCCGCAAAATAGAGGTATGCCATGAAATCATGGATCGGCTTGTGCGTCAGCATGCTGTTGCTTTCCGCCTGTGGGGTGATGGATGAACCAGCAGGTGACCCCCCGGGTTATGTGAATGGCAGAGCCGAGCACCCGCTCATCAAGCTGGGCAAGCCCTACACCATCAACGGGGAGACCTATCACCCCGAGCATGACCCGAACTATGTGGAAGAAGGCATGGCCTCGTGGTATGGGCCGGGGTTTCATGGCGGCCAGACCGCCAATGGCGAGCGGTTTAATAAAATGGATATGACCGCCGCCCACCGCACCTTGCCCATGCCTTCCATCGTCAAGGTCACGAACCTGAAAAACAACCGCACGGTGGTGGTCAGGATTAATGATCGCGGGCCATTTGCCCATAACCGGATTATCGATCTTTCCAAGCGCGCAGCGGAGGAGATCGACATGATCCGCGCTGGTACGGTGAAAGTGCGGGTGGAATATCTGCCGGAGGCTACCGAGCGCTATGTGGCCATGCTGAAAAGTGGCTATTCGCCAGCCAGTATTTCGCTTGAGGAAGTGCAACTGGCCGCGGCAGACCCGGAAGAATTGCTGATTCGCACGGCGGAAAATCCCCCTGTGAAAACTGATGAAAATGCGTGGTGGAAGGGATTGAGCCCCATTGCCTCCGCTCAGGCGCAGGAGGTCTCTGCCCCGGTAGAGGTGCGGCCGGTGCCAGTGAAAACCACCACGACTGAGACCTTGCCGCCGCTGGATGCTTCGCCGGAAACGTCGGAAATTCCCAGCTGGGCAAAAACGCCCAAGCCCGCGCCTGTGGCTGCGAAAAATCCTGCCGAACCCTCACCGTTTGATGCGCTGAAAGAAGCCCCAAAAATGGAACCCGCCGGCCAGTATCTGGTGCAGCTTGGCGTATTTGGTCAGAAGGAAAACGCCAATCATCTGGCCGCAAAATTCAAAGACGCGGCAAATGTCATTGTTGAGCCGGTTGAAACCAACGGCCAGACACTTTACCGCGTCAGAATTGGCCCGTTTATTGATGAGACCGCGGCCGGAGAAATGCGCGACCGCGCCCGCGCCATGGGCGTGGCGGATGCGCGTGTGGTGCGTTAAACGTGATGCCAACAAAAGGAACTTCTATGTTACGCAAATATCTTCGTGGGCTGGTGCTGATTCCGTTTCTCGTTCTTGGCGTTCCGGCGCTGGCGAATGAAGCGGCCACACCTGCGGCTGAAGCGCCTGCGGATGCCATGGTGCCCCCTACCAATGCCAGCAATATGCTGTTGATTGATGCAACCACCGGCGCAGTGCTGGCCGAAAAAAACAGTAATGAAAAAATGTTTCCCTCCTCCATGAGCAAGCTCATGACGGAGTATCTGCTCTTTGATGAACTGAAGCGCGGCACGCTGAAACTGACCGATACATTTCCGGTGAGCGAAAATGCCTGGCGCATTCAGGGCTCGAAAATGTTTGTGCCGCTCGGCGCGCAGATTCCGATTGAAGATCTTATCCGGGGGATCACGGTACAATCGGGCAATGATGCCTGTATGGTAGTTGCCGAGGGGCTGGCGGGCAGTGAGGCGGCCTTTGCCCAGCGGCTGAATGCCAAGGCGAAAGAGCTTGGCATGCACCATTCTAATTTTGTGAATGCCAGCGGCTGGCCCGATGAAAATCACTATACCACCGCGTCAGATCTGGCCATACTTGCCAAGCGCATGATTGCGGATTTCCCGGAATTTTATCACTATTTTTCCGAGAAGGAATTTACCTATAACACTATCCGCCAATATAACCGCAACCTGCTGCTTGGGCGGGGCGGGGTGGATGGGATGAAGACCGGCCATACCGAAGCTGCCGGCTACGGCATTGTGCTATCAGCGAAAGAAGCGGCCACCAACCGCCGCCTGATTCTGGTGATTAACGGCCTGAGCTCCATGAAAGAGCGTGAGCGTGAAGGCGCCTACCTGCTTAACTGGGGCTTCAGGAATTTTGAGAATGTAACGCTGGCGGAGCCTGGAAACATTATCACTGAAGCACCCGTGGCGGTGGGTCGTGCGGATAAGGTGGGGCTTACCACCACCGCGCCGCTGATCGTGACCTTGCCGAAAATCAATCCGGGTGCGGTGACGATCAAGGCGCGCTATGTATCACCTCTTGAAGCGCCGGTGGCCGCAGGAAAAGAGGTGGGAGAGATCCTCGT
>CANHAG010000005.1 GCA_947458525.1 Rhodospirillaceae bacterium
CGCGTGGCGGGCAAGGGCATAGCCATGTTACAGGCGGCGGGGATAGAAGTGGCCAATCTTGATCTGCCCGAAGCGCAGGTATTTTACCGCGGCTATTTCCGCCGCACACAACAGGGGCTGCCGGAACTCTGGATGAAACTGGCCTTCAGTGCCGATGGCGCGATGCATGACGGGTCGGGACGTGAAACACCGATCACCGGCGCGCTTGCCCGCCGCCACGGGCAAATGCTGCGCGGCAAGGTAGAGGCGGTGGTGACCGGTATCGGCACCGTGCTTACTGATGACCCGGCGATCACCTGCCGCATTGCGGGCTATGAACATCCCCGCCTGTTGCGCGTAGTGGCCGACCGGAAACTGCGCCTGCCGCGTGATTCGCAATTGGTGCGTACGGCCACAGAGATTCCCGTCGCGGTACTTACCGAGGCGGAGGCGGTTGAAATACAGGCCTCCCACGCACTCGAACTGCGCGAGGCGGGGGTGATATTGGTGGTGGAAGCGCAGCTGACGCCACTTGTGATGGCACAGGCACTCGCCAGACTCGGCGTATCGCGCGCGCTGATTGAGGCCGGGCCGATCTTAAGCGAGGCCTTTCTTGCCGCGCGACTGGTAGACAGAGTGTTTCTTTACCATGCTCCATGCACCCTTGGCCGCCGCGAAGATTCCCTGCTAAAGAGGCTGGAAAAAATCCCTCGCCAGATGGAGGCCGAGCGGCTACAGCTTGGCGCGGATTTTTGTGAGGAAGTAAGACTGTTGCAGTAGTATCGGGCTGTTGAAGCCGTCATTGCGAGCGTAGCGAAGCAATCCAGCCAAAAACTAAAAGATATTTTGCTGGATTGCTTCGGCGGCCTTAGGCCGCCTCGCAATGACGCATCGTGCGGATGGCCTTGCTGCGGACTCCCCCTCAAGGGGGGGAGCAAAGGGAGTGCGCATAGGAAATAGTGAGAGGGATGAAACTAGATTCATGTTTACCGGACTCATCAGCGACGAAGGCGAGATCATCCGCATAACCGGAGAGGCGGAGCGGCAGATCACGCTTGCGCCTATGCAGCGCAATTTCTCTCACGCGCTGGGCGACTCGATTGCCGTTAACGGTATTTGCCTCACGGTTGCCGCCATGACCGCCACTGATTTCAGCGTCACCCTTTCGCCTGAAACCCTGCGGGTGACAACGGCGAAAGACTGGCAGACGGGCGACCGGGTGAATCTTGAACCAGCCCTACGGGTGGGGGACGCGCTGGGCGGGCATCTGGTCAGCGGCCATGTGGATGGGGTCGGGCAGGTGCGCCGCATCACGCCTGTGGGCGAATCTTCCGTGTGGGAATTTAGCTATCCGCCCGCCCTGGCGCCTTACCTTGCGCCCAAAGGCTCCCTGACGATTGACGGCGTGTCGCTGACGGTGAATGAGGTTACGGCGGAGTATTTCACGGTAATGATTATTCCCCATACCCGTGCGGTTACCGGCTTTGCGCGGCTCAAGCCCGGCGACCGGGTGAATCTTGAAGCCGATATGCTCGCACGCTATGTGGCAAGGCAACTGGAGCTGCGCGCATGAGCGGACTTGCCAGCATCGAAGAAATCCTCGCCGAAGCCAAGGCCGGGCGCATGTTTATTCTGGTCGATGATGAAACCAGAGAGAATGAGGGCGATCTGGTGATTCCCGCCCAAATGGCGGATGCGGCGGCGGTGAATTTCATGGCGAAATATGGGCGCGGCCTTATTTGTCTGGCGCTTGAACCGGCGCAAGTCGCGCGCCTTGGCCTGCCTCCCATGGCGCGGCAGAACAGCTCGCGCCACCAGACGGCGTTCACCGTTTCCATCGAAGCGCGCGAGGGGGTGACGACGGGCATCTCGGCCGCCGACCGCGCCCGCACCATTGCGGTTGCGATTGACCCGGCCTCTGGCGCTGCGGATATTGCCACGCCCGGCCATATTTTCCCGCTCGAAGCGCGCGAGGGCGGGGTGCTGGTGCGCGCCGGCCATACCGAAGCGGCGGTCGATATTGCACGGCTGGCGGGGCTTCACCCTTCGGGCGTGATCTGCGAAATCATGAATGATGATGGCAGCATGGCGCGCCTGCCGGATCTGATTCCTTTTGCGGCGCAGCATGGGCTTAAAATCGGCACGATTGCCGATCTCATTGCCTATCGCCGCCGCGCCGAGCGCCTTGTGCACCGGCTTGTGGAGACGACCCTGACAAGCCGCTATGGCGGGGAGTTTCATTGTATTGTGTATGGAACAACCATTGGCTATGCGGAGCATATTGCGCTCATCAAGGGCGCGATTCGTGCGGATGCGCCGGTACTAGTCAGGATGCATGCGCTCGATGTCTTGCAGGATGTGCTGGCAGATACCAGCCAGAGCAAAACAGGGTTGCTGCAGGCAGCCATGCAGCAAATTGGCCGCACGGGGGCGGGGGTCATGGTGCTCATCCGCGAGCCGAAACGCAGCGCCGTCTCCGACCAGTTGCGCGCACGATTGGGGCGCGAGTCGGCGACGCCCGCGCTGCGTGATTACGGTATCGGCGCGCAGATTCTGCTGGATCTGGGCGTGAAAAAACTCACGCTTCTTACCAACGCACCGAAAAACATTGTCGGACTCGAGGGCTATGGTCTAGAAGTCACCGGTCATCAACCGATTGAGCCACTCCCATGAAACCCATCCTTATTGCCGTTGCCCCGTATTATCAGGAAATCGCCGAAGCCCTCGTGATGGGTGCCACCCAAGTGGCTTCCGCCGCCGGATTCAGGGTGGTAGTGGTCACCGTGCCCGGCGCGTTTGAGCTTCCCGCCGCGATTGGTTACGCCCTGCGATCCGAGCGCTATAGCGGCTATATTGCGCTGGGCTGTGTCATCCGTGGCGAGACCTCCCATTACGATTATGTCTGCAGCGAATCGGCGCGGGGGTTGCAGAATCTCGCGGTCGAATTCGGCGCGGCCATTGGTTACGGCATCCTCACCTGCGAGACGCTGGAACAGGCGGTAGAGCGCGCCGACCCCGCCCAGGGCGACAAAGGCGGCGAGGCGGCACGGGCATGTATCCGCATGATTGAGCTGCAGCATGTATTTTTAGGAGATGGGCGTGGCGAAGCCAGCGAAGCCGAATAAAAGCCTGCTGCGTAAACGCGCGGCGCGCATGGCGGCGGTGCAGGCGCTTTACGCGCCGACCCTCGGGCTTGGCGAGAAGCCGCCCAAGGAACTCGCCCGCATGATGCTGGCGCAATGGCGGGATAGTAAATTATCGCAAGATGCCGACTGGCCAGCGGATATCACGCCCGAGCCGGCGCTGCTGGAGCGTATCCTTGCGCACGTCGTGGCCGACCGCGAAGCGCTGGATGCGGCGATTGAAACACTGATTCTGCCGGGGTGGAAGAAGGAGCGGATGAGCCCGCTCATGTTCTCGATTTTTCTTGCCGCCGGAGCCGAGCAGCGGGAAGATGCGAAAAAATCCCGCGCCCTCATCATCCGCGAATATACTGACATTGCCGCCAGTTTCTTGAGTGAGGAAGAAGCAGGCTATATCCACAAAGCGCTCAATCTGCTGCTGGATGCGTTAGTGTAGAGAGTCAACGTGGCTGATGGTGATAAGGATAACATTGAAGCTGTCATTGCGAGAAGCGTCAGCGACGAAGCAATCCATCTTCCTAAAATAAAAACCGGATTGGTTGGCTTCGCCTCTCTCCGCTGCGCTACGAGTCGCTATCGCTCGCAATGACGAGGATGGGTCTATGAACGAATTTGACCGCATTGCCCGTTATTTTGCACCGCTTTCAGCAGGCGAGGCGGGGGCATTTGCGCTTACGGATGATGCGGCAGCATTTACCATTCCGGCCGGCCAGACACTGGTAGTGACAACCGATAGTGTGATTGGCGGCATCCATCTGCCACGCGATGCAAGCCCGGCACAATTCGCCCAGAAACTCCTGCGGCGCAACCTTTCCGATCTTGCTGCGATGGGGGCATTGCCCTGGCGCTATCTGCTCAACCTGCATCTGCCCGCCGCCACGCCAGAAAATTGGCTGCAGCAATTTTCCGCCACGCTGCAGCAGGAACAGCAGCGCTTCAGCATGGTGCTGGCAGGAGGCGATTCGACTACGGGCGGTGAAGATATTCACCTGACCGCGACCCTGCTCGGGCTTACGCCTGAGCCTATACTGCGGCGCGGCGCAAAAGCAGGGGACGATCTTTATGTGACCGGAACCATCGGCGAAGCCGCGCTCGCTTTGCCTTATGCACTCGGCGAAAAAATGCCGGATGCGGCCGCGCAGCCATGGCTTGCCCGCTATTTTGCGCCTGAGCCCCGGATTGCAGTGGGGCTGGCACTGCGCGGAATTGCCAGTGCCGCGATAGATATTTCGGACGGGCTGGTGCAGGATCTGAATCATCTCTGTCAGGCAAGCGGGGTAGGGGCGGTGGTGCATATCCCGCACATGCCGCTCGCCAGAAGTAACGACATTGAAACCATGCTCACCGGCGGGGATGATTATGAGTTACTGTTCACCGCCCCTGCTGCACTGCAACAAAAGATTGCTGAAATCGCGCGCGAGACGGATACCCCAATCACCCATATCGGCCATATCACGCAGGAAACATCCTCTGTGTTTCTGGATGAGGCGGGGAAAAAGCGCCGCTTTACCAGAACCGGGTATCAGCATTCAGTGGCACCTAAACTATCAGGTTGACCCATATGAAAAAGGCTTGCCTTCGAAACTTGCGCTGGGGTACGTTATCCCCTCACAAAGATTCGTATCGCTCCTGCCTTAGCGATATCCGATTATAAAGCGATCCTCAAGGAGGCCTGCATGACCACACAATCTACTGCACTTGAGATTACCGCACCCGTGCCGAAAGACGCGGCGTTTCTGTTTTCGCCGGAAGCACTCGCGTTTATCACCGCGCTGGTGGAGCGGTTTGAGCCGCGCCGCCAGTCCCTTCTTGCCGCGCGCAAGAAACGCCAGCAGGAATTTGATGCCGGGGCGCTGCCCGATTTTCTACCGCGCACGCACTCTATTCGTGATGGCGACTGGCAGGTGGCGGAAATTCCAGCAGATCTGCTCGACCGGCGGGTGGAAATCACCGGCCCGGCCGAGCCGAAAATGATCATCAATGCGCTCAATTCCGGCGCGAAAGTGTTTATGGCGGATCTCGAAGATTCCCTCGCCCCGGCATGGGAAAAAATTCTGGAAGGCCAGAAAGCGCTTTATGACGCAGTGCGGCAGACGCTGAAATTTGCAAGCCCTGAGGGCAAGACCTATCAGTTGAATAAAGACGGGCTCGCCGTGCTGATTGTCAGGCCGCGCGGCTGGCATCTGCCGGAAAACCATGTGCGCTATCAGGGCAAGCCTGTGGCCGGGGCGCTCGTTGATTTCGGGCTTTATTTTTTCCACAATGCCAAAGAGCGGGTAGCGCGCGGCACGGGCTGTTATTTTTATCTGCCCAAGCTCGAAAACCACGAAGAAGCGCAGCTCTGGGCGGATATTTTTGCCTTCAGTGAAGCCGCACTTTCCCTTCCCAGATCCACCATCCGCGCTACGATTCTGATTGAGGTGATCACGGCGGCCTTTGAGATGCACGAGATTCTGCATACGCTTAAAGATTATGCGGTAGGGCTTAATTGCGGGCGGTGGGATTATATTTTCTCGACCATCAAGAAATTCCATGCGCGCCCTGAATTTTTACTGCCCGAGCGCACGCAGGTGACGATGGATAAAGCCTTCCTTAAATCCTACGCGGAACTTCTCATTCAAACCTGCCATAAGCGCGGCGCCTTTGCGATGGGGGGCATGTCGGCCTTTATTCCGGTGAAAAACGACGAAGCGGCCAACAGCAAGGCCTTTGCCGCCGTGCGGGCAGATAAGGAGCGCGAGGCCACCTACGGCCATGACGGCACATGGGTGGCGCACCCCGGCCTGATTCCGGTGGCGATGGAAGTGTTTAACCGCATCATGCCCGGCAAGAACCAGCGCGAAAAATTGCGTGAGGATGTGAAAGTGAGTGCAACAGACCTGCTCACCATGCATCGCGGCACGGTGACGGAAGCTGGCATTCGCAATAACCTCAGCGTCTCGGCGCAGTATATGGCCGCATGGCTCAGCGGTCAGGGCTGCGTGCCGATTTTTAATCTGATGGAAGATGCGGCGACTGCCGAAATCGCGCGTTCGCAGCTCTGGCAATGGGTGCATCACGCCGCGAAAACCGATGCTGGCCGCGTGATTGATGCTCTCTGGGTGACGCAGCTGGCGGAAGAAGAATTCGCCAAAATCAAGGAGCAGATGGGGGCGGAGGCGTTTGCCGCCCTGCCTTTCGCGCGTGCGAAAGAGCTGGTGCTCAAACTGGTGCTTGACCGGGAGTATGTGGAATTCCTGACGCTGCCCGCCTATCAGGAACTCACGCGCTAAAAGTGTGAATTTTTTCTTTCCAGCCAAGGCCGCACTTGCCAAGCCCCGCCTGCGATGGGAGGACAGGACGCCTTATAACGAGGAGTACGGCGATATTTATGGCTCCCGCGCCGGGGCGCTCGCAGAAACCGAATATGTCTTTCTTGGCGGTAACGGGTTTCCGGCGCGCTGGCAGTCACCGCATGTTACCATTGCCGAACTCGGTTTTGGCGCCGGGGTTAATTTTCTTACCAGCTGGCGGCAGTTTCTGACCCATGCGCCACCGCATGCGCGGCTTGATTTCATGAGTGTGGAGCGCGCGCCTTTTACGGCGGAAGAAATACTCCGTGCTACTGCCGCTTATCCTGAACTGGCGCCACTTGCCGCGCAGCTTGCCGCACGCCTGCCGCTTAAAATTGCCGGGATTCACCTGCTGCAATTTGACCGGGTGACGCTGACGCTTGGATATGGCGAAGCATCCGAAATGTTACCCGGCTTTCGCCGCCCGGTGGATGCCTGGTTTTTAGACGGATTCGCCCCGGCCAGAAACCCCGATCTGTGGAGTGAGGAAATTCTCCGTCACGTGCTGCGGCTGGGCGGAACAATTGCCACCTACAGCGCCGCCGCCGCCGTGAGGCAAACGCTCAATGAGCTTGGCTATAAGGTGGAAAAACGCCCCGGCTTCGGCCAGAAACGCGCCATGATTCTGGCTACACCGCCCGCGTCACCGCAACCCGCCTCGGCGCAGCGGCAGCCTGTCGCTGTCATTGGCGGCGGAATCGCAGGATGCGCAAGCGCGCGGGCGCTGGCCGAACGGGGCTTTGCGGTAACGCTTTATGAACGCGGTACGATCGCCTGCGGCGCCTCGGGCAATCCGCGCGCCCTGCTTTACCCGCGCCTGACCAAACACTGGTCGGAGGCGATGGGTTTTTATCTGAGTGCCTATAGTTACATGCTCTCGCATCTGCCGTACTGGGGCGTGGCGCATGGTACGCCCGGCCTCATTAAAACGGCGCACTCAGCGCAGGAGGAAGCACGGTTTGAACATTTCAATCTGCGTACCGGGGTGGATGCGGAGATTCTTCGCCCCATAAGCCGCGAGGAGGCCTCGGAACTGCTGGGCATGAAGGCTCCGGCGGGGGGGGTATATTTTCCGCGCGGCTGCTGGGTGGATCCGCAGGATCTCTGCCGGAAGCTTCTTGCCCACCCCGCCATTACCGTGCGTGAACATCACGCCGTCACCACGCTTGCAGAATTGCCGGAGGCGCAGGTGGTGCTCTCTAATGCGTGGGAGGCGGCGCAGCTCGCCCCCCACCATAAGCTGCCCATGGGGCGCTCCGCAGGGCAGATTTCCCTCATCCCCGCCGCGCAGCTGCGCGAGTATCCCGCCCGGCTGTACTCACACCGGGGCTATGCGGTTCCCGCAGGGGATGTCTTTCTGATTGGCGCGACCTATGACCATGATGACAGGAGTGGTGAAGTGACGGATGCAAATCACCGCCGTAATTACGAAGAGGCATGTGCCGCGCTTCCCGGCCTCTTTCGCCCACCGGAATTTGCTGCCTGGCAGGGGCGCGTGTCTTTCCGCGCCACCACGCCCTCGCGCATGCCTTACATGGGAAAACTGGCTGAGGGGCTATACATCAATGCCGGTCACGGCTCGCGCGGACTGCTGAGTGCCCCTTACGCCGCCATGCTTCTGGCCGAGGATATTGCAATCACCGCCGCAAGCGGTTAATAACGTGACGCGTGCCGCTTTAGCTCAGAGGTAGAGCAACCGCCTTGTAAGCGGTAGGTCGTCAGTTCAATTCCGACAAGCGGCACCACCCGTTTCGCCCGCGCCATAGGCGCGGTCTTGCGAAACGGAGTGTCCTTTGAAGCTCCGTAAGCGCGCAGGAGGACGGGTGATGTTCGTGCGGCACTTTGAACCAGCCCCCCAGATTCTAATAGAATCTACCGGACTGCTCGGCTAAAACCCGGTCATGAAAAGAAAACCGATACATATCTCGGATGCTTCCGCCGGTGCGGCGCGCTACTGGATGGTGGGGTGGCATGCCGTGCTGGCTGCGCTCAATAACCCAGAGCGCGAGATCAGCCGCCTGCTGGTTACCCGCGCGAGTGCTGAGGCGCTGCCGAAATATTCCCGTTCGCTTACGCCCGAACTGGTGGAGGGCAAAGAGATTGAGCGCGTAACAGGGGGAGACGCGGTGCATCAGGGCATTGCCGCACTGGTAAAGCCCCTCGCGCGCGACGCGCTGGAGCCAGCGCTGGTAACTGGGGGCCCGCTGGTAATTCTCGATCAGGTCACGGACCCGCATAATATCGGTGCGATTTTGCGCTCGGCGGCGGCTTTTGGGGCAACGGCGCTGGTCGTTACCCGCGACCATTCAGCGCGCGAAACCGCCGCCATGGCCAAAGCGGCCAGCGGCGCGCTGGATCTGCTGCCTGTTGTGGAAGTCACCAATCTTGCTCAGGCTCTGCGCGATATTAAAGAGGCCGGATTCTGGGTGCTGGGGCTGGATGGGGCGGGCAAACGTGCGCTGCACGAAGTGGATACGCGCGGCACATGCGCCCTCGTGCTTGGGGCAGAAGGCAAGGGCATGCGCCGGTTGACGGCGGAAGGCTGCGACGAGGTGGTGCGCCTGCCCATGGCGCCTGCGATGGAAAGCCTCAATGTGTCGAACGCAGCGGCAATCGCGCTTTATCAACTTTATGTGAGCCGCTCATGAGCCGCCGCAAGAAAGATGGACGCGTACGCTCAAGCACCCTGCTCAAACGGGTGGTAAAAGCCTATGTGAAGCCTTACCGCGGGCGGCTTTTTATTGCGATGGCCGCCATGCTGGTGGTCGCGGGCGCAACCGGTGCCAATGCCTATATGATCCAGCCCGTGCTTGATGGTATTTTCCTGCAGAAAAACGCCGATCTGCTGCTGGTTCTGCCTCTCATCGTCATCGGCATCACGTGCGTGCAGGCGCTGGCTGATTACGTTCAGACCCTCCAGCTGCGCTATGCTGGTCAGGCCGTGGTGTCGGACATGCAGGGCGATCTTTTCGCCCATCTCATGCATGCGGATCTCACCACCTTTCACGACCAGACCTCTGGCCGCCTCATCTCGCGCATGACGAGCGATATCATGCTGCTGCGCATCTCGGTTTCCACTGCGCTGACTGGCTTTATCAAAGAATTTTTTACGCTGATTTTTCTTGTCGGCGTGATGCTTTACCAAAGCTGGGAAATGTCGCTCTTTACGGTCTCGATTTTACTGTTTGCCCTGCTGCCGGTGCTGCGGCTTGGCCGTCGTATGCGCAAAGTGACGGATGCGACTCAGGCGCGCTTTGCTGATTTTACCAGCCAGCTTGATGACACATTCCATGGCGTGCGCGCCGTCAAATCCTACGGGCGCGAGGAATTTGAAATCTCCCGCGTGCGCCGTTCGGTGGCGGATCTGTTCGCGCTTTACTATAAAGCCGCGCGGATTCAGGCGGCCTCCGCCCCGGTATTGAATCTGATTGGCGGGGTGGCAGTCGCTGCGGTCATCTGGTTTGGCGGCATGAATGTGATTGAGGGCACCACCAGTACGGGGGCGTTTTTTTCCTTTCTTACGGCCATGATCATGGCCTACCGCCCGGTGAAAGTGCTCGCCAGTCTTAATAATCAGATGCAGGAAGGTATGGCCGCCGCAGGCCGGTTTTTTGACGTGCTGGATCGCCCCCCCGTCATCCATGACGCACCGGGCGCCGTGCCGCTGGTTCTGGCCAGAGGTGAGGTCACGTTTGACCATGTGTATTTCACCTATCCCGGTGGCAAGGCCGGTGTTTTCGATGTCTCCTTCCATCTGCCGCCGGGCAGGGTCGTGGCGCTCGTGGGCCCTTCTGGCGGGGGCAAGAGCACGATCATCAATCTTCTGTTGCGCTTTTATGAAACCAATGCCGGGCGCATTCTGATTGACGGTCAGGAGGTGCGTGGCGTGACGGTTGCTTCGCTGCGTCAGGCCTTTGCACTCGTGAGTCAGGATATCGTGCTGTTTGACGATACGGTTGCGGCCAATATCCGTTATGGGCGGCTCGAAGCGAGCGAAGAAGAAGTCGTGGAGGCTGCAAAAAAAGCCCATGCGGATGAGTTTATCCGCAGTTTGCCCGAAGGCTATAATACGCCGATTGGCCCCCACGGTGTCAGGCTTTCAGGCGGCCAGCGCCAGCGCCTTTCCATTGCGCGGGCGATTCTTAAAAACGCGCCCATCCTTTTGCTTGATGAAGCCACTTCTGCCCTTGATAACAGCTCTGAACGTGCGGTGCAGGAGGCGCTTGGCGCGCTGATGGCAACCCGCACCACGCTGGTGATTGCCCACCGGCTCTCGACCATTCACCATGCGGATGAAATTCTAGTGCTGAGTCAGGGCAGCATTGTTGAGCGCGGCACACATGAGGCGCTGCTTGTCGCGCGCGGGCTTTATTACGATCTTTACCAGCTGCAGTTTGCCTCGTCATGAAGCGGCTGCTCAAATCTCCCGCCCTACAGTGGGTGCTGGCGCTCATCATGAGCCTCTGGCTGAGACTCGTGTATGTTACCTCGAAAAAAACCATGGTGATTGCGCCTGCCGCGGCGGCAGCCATGCGCGGCGAAGAACAGGCGATTTTCTGTTTCTGGCACGGGCGCATGATTCTTCACCCCCTCATCAAGCCACCCGGGCGCACCATGCGCGTGCTGATTTCCAACCACCGCGATGGGGGATTGATCACCACCGTGCTGCGCTTCTTCGCTATTGGCACGGTGCGTGGCTCTACCAGCAGGGGGGGGGATCAGGCACTGCGCGAGATTTTTGCAGCCGTGGCGGCGGGCGATAATATCTCCATCACGCCGGATGGACCGCGCGGCCCCGCCCATGTGGCGCAGCAAGGTGCGGCCTATGCGGCACAAAAAACCGGGCTGAAGCTGGTGCCGGTCTGTTTCGGTGCCTCGCGCGCGAAGCGCTTTCGAAGCTGGGATGCGTTTTTGCTTCCCCACCCGTTCGGTCGGGTGGTGTTTGTGGTGGGTGAGCCGTTACGCATGACGGCAGAAGAACCTGTAGAAGCGGCCTCCGCACGGCTGAGCCATGCAATGAATGAGGTGATGAAGGAAGCGGATGAAAGGGCGCGCGCCGCATGATACTGAGTCTTTATAAAATACTAGGCCTGGGGCTTACGCCACTGCTTGGCTTATGGCTCCGCCGCCGTGCCCGCCGCGGCAAGGAAGAGGCCGCGCGGCTGGGGGAGCGCTTTGGCCGCACGCGCCTTACCCGCCCCACCGGTAAGCTGGTCTGGGTGCATGCGGCAAGTGTGGGGGAGGCGCAATCCGTTCTAATTCTGCTTGAGCAGTTATTGGCGCAGTATCCTGGCCTGCATCTGCTGATGACCACCGGCACCGTGACCTCGGCTGCGCTTATCAAACGCGCCGCATTGCCCCGCACCATCCACCAGTATTTACCTAGCGATATCCTGCCTGCCACCCGCCGTTTTCTTGAGCATTGGCGGCCGGATCTGGTGCTCTGGGCGGAGTCGGAATTATGGCCGGTGATGTTAAGCGAAATCCACCGGCGCGGCGTGCCGCTCGTCATGGTCAATGCCCGCATGTCTGAAGCCAGTATGCGGCGCTGGCAACGCCTGCCGCATTTTACCCGGCAGATGCTCTCGGCAGTAACGCTGTGTTTTGCCATGAGTGAGGAGGATGCGGCGCGTTTCCGCACGCTTGGCGCCGCAAAACTGCGCTATGTGGGCAATCTGAAATATGATGCCGCGCCGCTTGGGTTTGATGCGAATGCGCTCGCACAACTTTCTGAAGCCACGGCTGGCCGGCCTTCCTGGGTCGCGGCCAGCACCCACCCGGGGGAGGAGGAGTTTATACTAGCAGCGCATCAGCACCTGGTGAAGACCTACCCGGATCTTCTCACCATTCTCATCCCCCGCCATGCCCATCGCGGCGGTGAGATTGCTGCACGGATTGCGCAGCAGGGCATCCGCTTCTCGCAGCGCAGCGAGGGACACGCCCTGACTGGCCAGACGGCTCTTTACCTCGCCGATACGATGGGGGAGCTGGGGTTATTTTTCCGCCTGAGCGATCTTGTGTTTATCGGCGGTTCGCTGGTGCCGCATGGTGGGCATAATCCGCTGGAGCCGGCGCGGCTCAACTGTGCGCTCATTACTGGCCCGCATACCCGTAATTTTGCCGCCGTTATGGAAGCGCTGCGTACGCAACAGGCCATCCGCATCGTGACGGATGCCGCAGGCCTTGCGCAGGAAGTTGCCGCATTGCTTGAAGATGACGGCGCCAGACTTGAAATGGCCGAGCGCGCGCTGAGTGTGGTGGAAGCCTCACAAGGGGCAACCACGACCATTCTTAGCGCCTTGCGCCCGTATCTTACCGGAGCCTCGTCATGAGGCGCTTCTGGCAGAGCCGCACTATCGTTGCACGGGCGCTGTGGCCATTCTCGCAGATCTATAGGGTGACCGCCTCGCTCGATCGCTGGCTTGCCACCGCGCGGAAAGCTTCCGTGCCGGTGATTGCCATTGGCAATGTCACTGCGGGGGGTGCAGGAAAAACTCCCACCACCATTGCGCTGGCGAAGCTGCTTGGTGACCAGACGCCCCATATCCTCACCCGTGGCTACGGGGCGAATATTACGGCACCCATAAGGGTGAATCCGGCGCAGCATCTTGCTGAGCAGGTGGGAGATGAAGCATTGCTGCTCGCGGCC
>CANHAG010000006.1 GCA_947458525.1 Rhodospirillaceae bacterium
AATTTCATTGAGAAGCTCGGAACATTTAATCCGTTGATAGCTAAAGACAATCCAGCTCGCCTCACCTGCAATGCAGAGCGCACGAAATACTGGATTGGGGTAGGGGCACAACCATCGGACCGGGTGGCGGTGATTCTATCTGGCCTCGGCCTGACAACGAAGCCGGACGTAACAGGTAAGCCTCAGAAAAAACGCAAGAAAGCCGATAAATTAACGCGCCGCGAGAAAGCAGCCGCTGCGGCTGCTGAGGCTTCGTCTGTTGCAGAAGAAGCTGCACCGGCCTCCTGAAGGGCGCGGTGACACTCATGCCGCAACCTCGCTCTTTACTTTTTGTCTGTACGGGTAATATCTGCCGCTCCCCCACCGCCGAGGCGCTGATGCGCCACCGGCTGCGCGAGCTTGGGCTTCTGGATCAGTTCCACCTTGATTCTGCAGGCGTGGATTCCCACCATATCGGCCACCCGCCAGATTCACGCTCGCAGGCGGTTACGCTTGGCAATGGGGTGGATATGTCTTACCTGCGTGCGCGAAATGTAGCGCCGGAGGATTTCCACCATTTCGACCTGATGCTGGCCATGGATGCATCGCACCACCGGCGCCTGCTTGCGATAAAACCTGAAGAAAGCCGCGCAACCATCGAACTTTACTTGCCTTATGCCGGAATTTTGAACCCGCAGGAAGTGCCCGACCCTTACTATGGTGAATTACAGGATTTTACGGAAGTCTATGACCTCATCGCTAGGGCGACGGATGCGCTGATTTCCAAGCTATCCACATAATCAGTGGCCATAAATTCAGTCAAACAAGCAACAATCATTGAGGAATATCATTCTATAAGTAGCGTTATACACAAAAACGCTTTACTTCCTAATTGTTAAAATCTATTAACCAATCACCGCGTTTCATCAATAAACAATAATAATTCGGGTGATGGTGATGTTGTTTCAGGTCCTTGGCAGCCCTGGTGTTTTCGTTCGTGGGGGTTGCTGCTATGCGTAAATATATCCTTGTGGCGCTGGTGCTGGTACTGGTCGGTATCGGGGCGAGCTTCCTGCTGATTCCTTCCGCGTCCGACATGGCGGTGATGCAGGCCAAAGACATCCAGACGGTAGATCTGGGCAATGTGGATATCGAAGCTGAGTATGCGCAGGGGCGGCGCACTTTCCCGATTATCAAAGCATTGGCCGAAAAACGTATTAACGCGGAAGGTAATCGTCAGGCAGCAGTGACGCTGCTTGAAGAATATGTAGCGGCGAACCCTCAGGATGCGGATGCCATGAAAATGCTGGCTGAGCAATATATGCTCTCCGGCCGAACGGAAGATTATAACCGCCAGATTCAATTGCTGGCAGCGGCCGATCCGACTGAGGAAAATCTCAAAGTTCTCTCTTATATCTACAACGCCGCTGGCGATTATACGAAACAGGCCGAAGCGCTCGCGAAAATTATCGAGGTGACGGGCGGCGAAAACCCGCAATATTACGCTGATCTGGCCACGATTCAGATGGTGGCCGACAAAGACGAAGACGCGCTGGCAACCATTCAGACCCTGAAAGCGCGGCACCCTGAATTTTCCAGCTACTCCATCACGCGGATTGAGGTGGCTGTTCTGGCAAAAAAAGGTCAGGGCATAGAAGCGCTGGCCGCTGCCGAAGCCTCAGCGAATGCGCATAACGATCTTGAGCAAATCGCCGATCTGGTCAACGTGCTCCATTATAACGGCCTGCCGGAGCAGGCAGTGACACTCGCCACCCCGCACCTTGGCCGGATTGCCGAGCGCGATGATTTTGCGATTGCCTATGTCAACGCATCCATTTCAGCAGGCCGCAGCGAAGAAGCCTACCAGACCCTAGCAAAGCTTGCCCAGGCATCTGCGCTCAAGCCCGGGCTTTATGAAACTTTTCTGCGCCTGACGCTGGAGCGGGGCGATATGACCACCGCCGAAACCATCGCCACGCGCGTCACACCGGCAGATTACGATGAGAAACAGGCGCTCGCCCTGCTAACTATGGTGCAGAACACACAGGCGCCCACCGTGCTCGAATTACTGGCGAAAGCATTTAACACACCGGAGCTTCTCAAGGATAAACCTGTGCTCGCGGCCGTCACGGGGATGATTCTGAATATCGCGGATGTGGACGCACGCATTCAAACCGCGCTGGCGCAGACGCTCTCTGCCGAACAGCGTGGGGCATTGGCCGAAGCCTGCGCCCGCGCCGGCAAACCGGTATGTTTTGACAATATCATCGGGCGCTTTCCTCCGTTTGAGCAGATGGATCTGCCGCAACTGACCGAATTTGCCCAGCTTCACATTCTGGCAGGCCGGGCGGGAGATATTGTCGAGTCTGCCGGCAAACTGGCGGCCAGCCGCAATCAGCCGCAGGTCGAGGCGATCTATATCCGCCTTGCCGTGGCGGCCGGGCGGGCGGATATCGTTACGCCATGGCTTGCCGCCAATAAAGATTCGGTGAGCGATGCTACGCTGCTTGAATATTTCTTTCTGGCCAATAGCCGCAAGCTTGGCGCCGTCTCTGCGCCGATTGCAGAAATCCTCTACGCACGCGCCGCCACACCGGCCAACCGCGATCTGCTGATTTCCGCCTATCTGAATCATGGGCAGGAGGCTAAGGCATTGCCGTTGCTGCGCGCGCAGGCAAAACAGGAGGGCGCGAGCGACGCACTTTACCTCGCCACCCTTGGCACCCTTGCCCGCAAGGATACGTCCTACCGCAAGGAACTGGTCGAATATGCCGAAGCCGCGCTGCGCGCCGTGCGCGGCACTAACGAGCAGCAGCTCAATTACGCCTATGTTCTGCTCAATAATGGCAGGAAAGATGTCGCACAGCCCATCGTGCGGGAATACGCGAAAAGCCGTGGCGGCGAGTGGAAGAAAATTCTGGATCAGATAAGCCTGAAACCTGCCTCAGGCACGCCCATGAAAACCATGGCCGTGGCAGATATTGTGGCCATGGCTGGCCGCCCCGGTATCAGCGAAGCCACCCGCCGGTCGCTTGCCTTTGAGCTGGTCAATCGCGGCGCGAAAGCCGACGCCATGCCGATCTTCCAGTCCATCGCTGAAAAACACGGGCCGGAATCGCAGCAGGTGAAAGACCTTCTCTTCCTCTGGGGCGGTACACTAACAGACGAACAGATCGCGTGGATTGCGAACCGCGCGAAGACATCGCAAGGGCTTGACAGGCAGAAATGGGGCGAGATTATCGCCAATTATGGCGATGACCGCGCCATTTTACAGTATGTGAACACCACGCCGGATGCGCTTTACCAGCCGCAGCTGCGCCAGCAATATTTCCGCGTGCTTGCCAGCCGTGGCGGCCAGAAAGCCTATGACACGGATATGCGCGGCTGGGTGGCCGCCACTACCGATGTCCCTGCCCTGCTCGATTACGCTCGTACCGCACAGGGCAACGGGTTTAACGCTGCCGCGAATCATGCGTTTGAGCGTATTCTCCTGCTTCAGCCAAATAACGAAATTGCTCTGGGGCAACGTGGCGTTCTGAGCTTTGCACAGGGCAATATGGTTGCAGCACGCACCTATCTCGACCGCTATGCGGCGCTCGGGTACCAGACCAAAGACTCGGCACAGGTCTATTATTACCGCGCCCTGCTGAATAAGCTTCAAGGACGCGCGGCGGAAGCTAATCAGAACTTTGCCGCAGTGGTCGCCGCCGCCCGCACCTACCCGCCCACGGCTGCGGATGCCAGATCGCGGCTTTATACCAGCATGATGTATACCGGCGATCAGGCTGCGGCCAAGCAGGGGTTTGAAGCGCTGCTTGCCGAAAACCCTTCAGATAAAGTGCTGCTGGCCGACTATATGAGCGTGCTCATCGAGTTCAAACTGTTTGAGGATGCCACCCGCATTGCCAATCAGTATGATAAAAACTCGCCCTATTATGGCCGTGGCGCTGCCATCACCGGTAAAAGCACGAATATCAGCCGGGTGGATCGCCTGAGCGGTGGCCGGGCAATCAAAATCAGTTTTGCTGAACCGATTGCGGATAACGCGCCGCTTGGCAACACTGAAAAGGACTGGGTGGAATCGGCCAAGCTCGGCTATGACAGCGTGACGATTGCCGCGAAGCCCGGCTATGTGGTACGGTTCGTACCCACCTCAGCCACCGGAGCCTATGCGGTAGTACCTGCCGAAACCGCTGTGCAGCGCAGCACTGCCGAGGAAATAGAACTGCAGCAGAATCTGCGCCTGCAGATGCTGTATGCGCAGATTGAACAGGAAACCGGCCAGAAAGAGGAGGCGCGCCAGCGTCTTGCCACGTTACAGCAAAGTTACCCTGCCGACCCCACGATCGTGACCTATGCCGCCAGCATGGAAAGCGCGGCAGGCAACCAGATCCGCGCGCTGGAGATGCTGCAGCAGGCGCAGACGACTCAGCCCGATAATCCTGAGATCAACAATATGCTGCATATGCTGCAGCAACAGCAGCCCTATAATGCTGAGGGTAATGTTACACAGCAGGCCTTACCGAAACGGCCGCCGCGTAATTTTGCGAATCTTGACGCCCTCTATCGCAGCAGCGGCCAGAGCGATGAA
This sequence comes from Rhodospirillaceae bacterium, assembly GCA_947458525.1. Lineage (GTDB taxonomy): Bacteria > Pseudomonadota > Alphaproteobacteria > Rickettsiales > UBA3002 > JAFLDD01. Next base: position 4,571 of record CANHAG010000006.1, read on the forward strand.
TATATCGCCGGAATTTCTGGCCGGGTTATCACCTCCACCCGTACGGAGTTCGGGGCGAACATCCAGAATAATGAGGTACGCGCCAGAGACGTTGTCAGTGGCGAAACGGGACTGGTGGGCGACTATAATGCCTCGCGCCAGCGCGGGGAAATTTATGGTGCCTATTACCTCGAAAATTACGGCGGTCGCGTACAGCTCTCCGGTTTTGCAAATAACTGGACGGGCGGCACCGGGCTTTATTACGGCTTCAACAATCCGCTTGGCCGCACACAGCTTCTGGGCGAATACCGTAGACCCTACTGGGACTATGTGGAAGCAGTGTATGATGAAGCCACCCGCAGCCGCGTCGGGTTCAAACATGCGACACTTATCAATCCCGAACTTTCCATGAGCATGGAAGCCTCCCTCAATAATTACAGCACCAGTTCTGAGGACGATGCCGGGGATACCGGGCTGTTCCGCGCCAATGCCGTGCAGCAGCTGCAAAGCAAAGTGCCTTATGAACGCCCTTACGTTGGTCTTGGCCTTGGGTTTGACGGGGAATATATTCTAGGCGATCTTCCGGTACTGACTAACCGTGAGGGCGGCACCTATAATCCGCTGCCGATTTTTACCCGCTCCACCTTCTTGCTGTCGGGTATTTTCCAGCATGATTTCAACCCGCGCACCCGCGGCCAGCTCGTAGCCGGATATTATTACGACCGTGGCGATAACGGCCCGAGCGTTGACGGGCGACTGGCCTACGACATCACCGAGCGCTGGACGGCGGAAGGCCGCGCCAGCTATGGCCAGGATGTCAGCGATACGGATGCGAACATCACCCAGGTGGGTGCAAATTTACAATATAATTTCTAAGGTAAGGTAGCCCGTCATGCAGCAACAGCACTCGAAAATTTTTGGCCTGAGACGCTCCGCTATGCTCGAGGCGATTCTCATACTCGGGGTTCTGACCGTCATTGATTCTGTATTTTTTGACGGCACACGTTTTTTTGATGTCAATCCGCATCCGTTCTGGATTGCGGTGCTGCTCATCGCCGCGCAATATGGCACGGGCGAAGCAATTATGACCGCAGCGCTTGCCACGTTATTTTATCTCATCGGCAATGTGCCGCCCATTCCGGCAGGTACCACCCGGTATGATTTTCTCTACCAGATCGCCATCAACCCCCTGTTATGGTTTATGGTGGGCTGGTGCATTGGTGAGCTTCGCCAGCGCCATATCCGCGAACGCAACCGGCTGACAACAGAGCTTGAGGAATCCACCCGCCGTGAAAAACTGATTGCGGATTCTTACCAGACCGTGCGTACGCGCAAAGAATCGCTTGAAGTGCAGGTGGCCGGTCAGCTGACCTCCTCCATCGCCGCGTATCGCGCCGCCAAGGCGGTGGAAACGCTCGACCCCAAAGCCGTGATGCAGGGCATTGAGCGGCTGGTATCGGCCGTGCTTGGCCCACAGAAATTCTCGCTCTATCTGCTGCATGACCAGCGGCTGACCGCCACGATTCAGCATGGCTGGACGGCGGGCGCCCCGTATCTGCGGGAGTTTGACTCCTTCCACCCGCTTTACCAGTCCATCCTCGGCACGCGCGATGTGCTGGTGATTGCTAATGAACAGCACGAAAAAATTCTGGGCGATCAGGGTATGATGGCTGCACCGATTTTTGATCCGGCAACCGGCGCGGTGGTAGGTATGCTCAAGGTTGAGCAGATGGAATTCCTTTCATTAAGCCTGAATACGGTGGAAACCTTCCGCGCTCTGGCCGAATGGATTGGCACGGCACTCGTTAATGCGCGCAATTACCAGACCGTGCGCTCAGAAGCGATGGTCAACCCCGAGCATAATCTTCTGAGCTACGGGTATTTCAAACGTCAGAGCGATTACCTGGCGCGGCTTGGTAAACGCGTGGGGTTCGATGTGTCGCTGCTGGTCATCTCGCTGACCACGCCCGAACATTTCAGCGATCAGGAACGGATTACCATCGCCCGTCAGATTGGCGAGGCGGTGCGCAAAAATCTGCGCATGGTCGATCTTGCCTTCGATTACCAGACCAATGGTCAGGAATACTCCATCCTGCTGCCGGCAACCAAAACCTCCGGCGCGCAGATCGTGCGCGATAAAATCGCCCGCGAGCTTGAGCGCCAAATCCCGGCCGCGCGCAATGTGCAGTTCACCTACATCGTTCAGGGGCTCTATGAAGTTGCCTGACCCCAGCAATCGCAGGGATGACCCCTACCGCGCCGTGGCGGAGGTGCTGCGCGCCGAGGATGTCCACCAGCAGGCGCGGGTGCAGCATGCCGAGCTTGCCACCGGCCTGTTTCTGGCGCTGGCTATTGTGCTGGCGCTACTGCATGGCTTTAACCTCTATCTCTGGCTTGGTACTGCACTCCCCCCGCTGGTTCCGCTTCTGCTGCATCTTATCATCAGTACGGTAGCCGCCTTCATGGTTTGGGGTTATTTTCGCCGTGGCGGATATGCCGCGCATCTGGCCATGCTGGTGATTGTGAGCGCTGTTGCAGGGATTTTTGGCGCGGTGGGTGCGCTTTTTGGCTATCTTGCCTATCTTGTTTTTACCCAGAACGCACAGGAATTCAGTGACTGGTATGAAAGCATTTTCCCCGAAGATCTGCCTACTGCGCCTCAGAAAATATATGATGATATCCTCGAAGGTATTGATGAAAACCCGCGCGCCTATTCGGTGATGCCGTTTGTCGAGGTAATGCAGCTTGGTTCTGAACAGCAAAAGCGCAGAGCGCTGGCACGCATGACATCGAATTTTCATCCGCGCCTCGCGCCCGCTTTCAGGATTGCACTGAAAGACGCTAGCAATACCATCCGCGTTCAGGCAGCCACGGCGGTGGCAAAAATTGAAAAAAGATTCATGGCCATGCGCGATCAGATTGAAATGGCGCGCGTTAAAGAGCCGCATAATATCACACTGCTGCTTGCCCTCGCCCATTTCTTTGATGAATACGCCTTCACCGGCATTCTCGATTCCGGGCTTGAGAGAACCAACCGCGCCCGCGCGATTGAGACGTATAAAGCCTATCTGAAGCAGGATCCGACCCACAAGGAAACCTGGGTCGCAATCGGCCGTCTTCTCTACCGTGACCAGCAATGGGAGGATGCTGCCGAGTGGTTCCGTCAGGCACTCGAGCGCGACTGGCACATGCCCCAGATGATTTTATGGTATGTCGAATGCCTTTTCCGCCTTGGCCGCTATGCCGAGCTGCGCCGTATAGCCGCCGCCTATGGCCGTGGCATCACCCATCAGGATATCTGGCCGCGCAATGTGCGCGAGGCCATGAATCTCTGGACTGCTGAGGCTCGCGTATGACCTTTCTCACCACAGATTCCAAAGCCGATATCTGCCTGATTCTGGAAGGCACCTACCCCTATGTCACGGGTGGCGTTTCCATCTGGGCGCACCAGCTCATCCGTGAGCAGAGCCACCTCACCTTCCATCTGGTGGCGATTGTACCCAAACACAGCGACCGCGTGCTCAAATATGATTTACCTGCGAATGTCCTGGGGCTGACGACCGTGGCGCTTGGCGATCTGAGCGAGGGAAGCCTCGTCTCCTCTGCTACCTCAAGGCGCATTCACCAGGCGCTACGCGAACCGCTTGCGGCGCTGACCGGTTCCAGGCCCATGGAGCTTGCCTCGCTTAAAGCGATGATTGACGTACTCGGTTCCACCCGGCTGCCGCTTGGCGGATCCATATTGCTTGATGATGAAGCGGCCTGGGCGCAGCTTGTCGATCTTTACGAAGACGGGTTTTCGGAACAATCCTTCCTCGATTATTTCTGGTCATACCGCGCGATTGTCGGTGGGGTCTATTCGGTGCTGCTGGCGAATCTGCCCCGGGCAGAGATTTATCACGCCATGTCTACCGGCTATGCGGGGCTGATGGCCGCACGCGCCAAAATTGAAACCAGCAAACCTGTCTTTATCACTGAACACGGCATCTACACCAGCGAACGGCGTATTGAGATTGCCTCGGCCGAATGGCTGGAGGCCACTGCCTCCAAAGCCCTCACCATCGACCGGCCACGCCGCGATTTACGCGATTTATGGATCGACGCCATCCATAATTTCTCGCATGTGGCCTATCAGGCGGCGGATCAGATCATCACCCTGTTCAAGGCCAACCAGAAACCGCAAATGGAAGACGGCGCCGACCCGGCCAAGATGATGGTCATCCCGAACGGGGTGAATATCGCCCATTACGGGGCGCTGACGCATCCCCGTTCGGCCAGCGCGACCATCGCGCTGATTGGACGCGTGGTGCCGATTAAAGATGTCAAAACCTTCCTGCGGGCCTGCGCGCTGGTGCGGCAGGAGATTCCGGATCTGTTCGCCTATATTCTTGGGCCGACGGATGAGGATGAGGAATATTACAAAGAATGCCTGACGCTTGTGAAACTGCTCGGGCTTGACAATCACGTGGAATTCACCGGCCGCGTGGCGGTGGAGGAATATCTGCTGAAAATTGATGTGATGGTGCTGACCAGTATTTCCGAAGCGCAGCCGCTTGTCATGCTTGAGGCAGGTGCCGCAGGTATTCCCTTTGTCGCCACGGATGTGGGCGCCTGCCGCGAACTGATTGAGGGTAGCGAAGAAGAATCCCCGGCTCTGGGCGCAGGCGGCATCGTCACGCCACTGGCCAGCCCCGCAGCCACCGCCGAGGCCATCATCACCCTGCTGGGTGACATGGCACGCTATGAGGGGGCGAGTCAGGCCATCCGCCAGCGCATGGCGCAGTATTATAACCAGACAAGCCAGCACCAGGCCTACCGCAATCTTTACACTAATTATTTACGGCGAAACGGGTAACAGGTCATGGCAGGAATCGGGTTTGAACTGAATAAACTGGCGCGGCGCGATGACCTGCTGGGCATTGCCGGCGCCTATTTCCACTCGGCCTTCGCCATTGCCGGGCCGTGGCTTTTCACCGTGATCGCCCTTGCCGTCACCACCGGCATTTATGGCGGATCCGCTCGGGCGGAGCTGCTCGATTTCCGCGCGGTCATTGTCTATAACTTCTCTTTCTCACTCGTCTTTTCTGCGCCCGTATTCATGATCGTGACGCGCTACCTCGCCGACCATATCCACGTGAAAAACGTGACCACCGCCCCCACCGTGCTGCTTGAAAGCCTGATACTGGTGTTCCTGTTCAACCTGCCGATCGGCATTCTGTTTTACGGGTTTTATTTCGATATGAGCCTGCCACTGCGCCTGGCGGCTTTTGCCAACCTCTTCCTCATTGCGGGGGTCTGGCTGCTGTCGGTGTACCTCACCGCACTCAAAGATTTTGCTGCCGTAACCCGCGCCTATGTGCTGGGGATGATCGTGGCGGTACTCGCGGCCGAATTTCTTTCCGACCATCAGGCCGCAGGCATGCTCGCGGGCTATAATGGCGGGTTGACCGTCATTGTTTTCCTGCTGGCGGCGCGGATTTTTGCCGAATACCCCTACCGCCTCACGCGCAATTTTGCGCTGCTGCCCTTCTGGAAAAAATACTGGGAACTGGCGGTGGCCGGTTTTTTCTACAACCTCGCACTCTGGATCGATAAATGGATCATGTGGTTTGCGCCCGAAGCCGTAGAGCTGCCTTCGAAAATGCGCTTCTACCCCGATTATGACAGCGCCATGTTCATGGCAGCGATGACGATTCTGCCCTCACTCGCCCTCTTCGTCTTCAGTGTGGAGACCAATTTTTTCAACCATTACCGCCGGTTTTACGGCAATATCCTTGCCCATGCGTCGCTGCGGCGTATTTACGCACTGCAAAAGGATATTTACAGCAGTATCCTGGAAGGCGGGCGCAACACCACCCTTATGCAGGGGGCGATTGCACTGCTCGTCATTCTGCTGGCTCCGCAGATCTTCGATCGGGTAGGCATGTTCTTCATGCAGCTGGGCATTTTCCGCCTTGGCGTGCTTGGCTCCTTCTTTCAGGTGCTGCTGCTGTTTGCGACCATTATCCTTGCTTATTTTGATTGCCGCCGCGCGAATCTTGGCATTTTCTTTTTCTACTTTGCGACCAATACGCTGCTCACGCTTATCTTCCTCAACTTAGGCTTCAGCTATTATGGGTATGGCTTCTTCCTTTCTTCGGCGCTCACCTTCCTGCTTGCTGCCGGCCTGCTGTTCAGCCATGTGCGCAAGCTGCCCTATCACGCCTTCATCACCAACAACAACTCCGTGCGCCGCGCCGATGTGCCGACTGAAACCGATCAGGAGCACGGGCGCGAACGCGGTGAGTTCGCGATGGGCGTCATCCGCCACGCGTCGAAGGAAGAGTAGCGTCACTTTGACGCATCACCCGTGCGCAGGGTGAAGCTTTCTTTGGCCTGCTGAAAAAAAATATTTTACAATTATTTTTTTTCTATATAATGGGGCTTGTCCGCTAAGTCCCATTTCGTGAGGGGATCCCTTTAGCAAGGTGACCCTGGCACTTAATGTCATAAATCCGTAGCAAGACTTGGGCGTGTACGTTGGTTTAACGTGCTAATGAGGGTTTATGACATGCGCAGTTACACTTCGCCCGATTCCGCTGTAAAGCACTTACAGCCCGATCAGTCTGTTATTCTCTACCGCCCGCACGCGCTGAAACGCGCGGTGGAATCTTTTACGCGCGGTTTCCGCGGGAAGGTGATGTATGCGGTAAAAACCAATCCCGATGAGCATGTGCTCAAAGATCTCTGGGCACAGGGCATCCGCGCGTTTGATGTCGCCTCGCTGCACGAGGTGGCCATGGTGCGCGGGCTCTTCCCCGATGCTGAGCTTTACTTCATGCACACGGTGAAGTCGCGCCATGCCATCCGCTCGGCCTATCACCAGTATGGCGTGCGCCATTTCTCGCTCGATAGTCTTGCGGAGCTTGAGAAAATTCTTGAGGAAACCGGGCGCGCGAGTGACCTTGCCCTGCATGTGCGCCTTGCCATTCCGAACACGCATGCGGAGCTCGCGCTTTCCGACAAATTCGGCGCGGCGCTTGATCTTGCGCCGGAGTTACTGCGTCAGGTGCGCGCGGTGGCTGCGCATGCGGGCGTATGTTTCCATGTTGGGTCGCAATGCATGCACCCGGATGCCTATCGCCTCGCCATTCAAATGGCCAAGCGGGTGATCAAAGCCGCCGCGGTGAAAATTGATTCGCTCGATGTCGGGGGCGGGTTCCCCTCGATTTATCCGGGCATGAACCCGCCGCCGTTACGCGAGTTCTTCCGCGCGATCCATGACAATGTGCGCGATCTCGTGCGTCAGCATGGCTGCGCGCTGCTTGCTGAACCGGGGCGCGCGCTTGTGGCTGAATCCGGCGCGGTGATTGCGCGGGTAGAGATGCGTAAAGGCGATTTCCTTTACCTGAATGACGGCACATACGGCTCGCTGTTCGATGCCGGCACGCCGCGCTTTATCTTCCCGGCACGGGTGCTGCGCGCTGGCGCGTCGAATGAGCTGCGTCCCTTCAGCTTCTATGGCCCCACCTGCGACACGCTCGATTTCATGAAAGGCCCCTTCTATCTTCCTGAAGATGTGCGGGAGGGCGACTATCTCGAAATCGGCCAACTGGGGGCGTATGGCCGCACCATGGCGACCCATTTTAACGGCTTCTCCGTCAGCCGCCAGCCTATCGCGGTGAAAGACGAGCCTATGCTGAGCATGTACCGCACCACGCCTGTCTTGCTGCCGGAATATGAGCTGGCTTATAACGTCGCCAGCGCCTAGTCAGGGGTCAGGATTGGGGATTGGGGATTCAGGGGAAAGTTTTGTATTCCCTCCCCCGCAGGGGGAGGACTAGGGTGGGGGCTTTATGTGTCACGGTCTTACCGCCTGACGCCCCCCTCCTGCCCTCCCCCCTGCGGGGGGAGGAATGGCGTGCCTAACTGCAAGAAGAGTATTTAATCAGTATCGTA
>CANHAG010000007.1 GCA_947458525.1 Rhodospirillaceae bacterium
CGCGGATTTTCTGGTAGGCATCTTCTGCACTGGCAATCCCCCCCACCCCGATGAGCGGAATCTTGCCCTCGGTAAGGCGGTATATCTGTTTCAGCACTGCTGTAGACCGCTCGAACAGCGGCTTACCGCTTAGTCCCCCCGCTTCTGATGCCAGCCGCGCATGGGCAATTTCCTCACGCGCAATGGTAGTGTTGCTGATGATAAGCCCGTCACACTTCATCGCCAGCGCAAGGCTTGCAATATCACGTAAGGTTTCCGTATCGTTATCGGGTGAGAGCTTGACAAAAATTGGCTTGCGCGCTGCTCCCGTAAGGGTGAACTGGCTGCGCAGGGCATAGAGCGCCGTCATCAGCCGTTCAAGGGCGGTTGCAGCCTGAAGGTCGCGCAGCCCCGGCGTATTGGGCGAGGAGATATTGACCGTGAGATAATCCACCAGCGGATACAGCGCCCGCGCCGCAGCAACATAATCAGCGGCGGCATCGGCGCTGTCTTTATTCTTACCGATATTGCCGCCTACCACACCGCCATCTTTGCGCATGGCAAGCCGCTGGGCAGCCACCTCCACCCCATCATTGTTAAACCCGAGCCGGTTGATGACCGCTTCCTCCGGCACCAGACGGAACAGGCGCGGGCGCGGGTTGCCCGGCTGAGGACGGGGCGTCACCGTGCCAATTTCCACCCAGCCGAACCCGGCGCGTAACGCGCCCGCAAAAGCTTCGGCATTTTTATCAAACCCTGCCGCCAGCCCCAGAGGATTGGGCAGAGCAAGCCCGGCGAGATTCACATGAAGCCGCGCATCATGAAATGGTGAGCGCGGAGTCAGCCCAAGCCGTAACGCATGAATCCCCAGGCGATGCGCCCGCTCCGGCGGGAATGTAAATAACAGCGGCCTGAGGAGTGAATAAAGTGCCATACACAGCGCACTAACGCACGCGGATGACTTGTGCAACCCTTGTGGTCGTCATCCCCGCAGGTGCGCGCACCACGGCGAGCGGATCAAGCCGCTGGCCGTTTTTCCTGATGCGGTAATCAAGATGCGGGCCGGTGGAGCGGCCAGTCGAGCCAAGACGCCCCACCATCTGCCCCTGCATTACGCGCTGACCGGCGCGCACCGTGCTGGCACTTAAGTGACTATAGCGAGTCTCACTGCCGTCAGCATGTGCGATCAGCACATAATTCCCATACCCCCGGCCAGTGCCGGTTTTAGTCACAACACCTGCGGCGGTCGCCTGAATGGGCGTGCCGGGGGCGGCCGCAATATCGATCCCGCCATGGAAGGCCGGGCGACCATGAAACGGATCTTTGCGCATGCCGTAGCCAGAGCTGATTTTCTGTTTCACTGTAGCCGCAATCGGCCAGATATGACCAGCGCGTGGGGCAGGCGACCTATTCCCATAGCTGCCGCGCAACGTTTCGCCGAAAACGGGGCTTTCCGCATCCCCCTCACCAAACAGATCCACGACCGCACTACCGCGGGTAATGCGCGGCACGTCTGTGGCCGCAGAGGCCGCCAGTTCCGGCGTGGCTGGCCGCGCCACGCGCGGCGCATCGCGGCGCATCACGCGGTCACGATCAATCCGGAAAAATCCGCTCTCAAGCGCTTTGCGATCGGAGCGCAGCACCTGAGGTGTGGCGCGCTTTGTCACGCTATTGGCCTGCGGCACGTTATTTCTCACCCCATCCAGAGGAAAAAACTGCACATCACCCGTCGCGCGGGTATTGGCATGGGCAGCCTGCACCAGTGCAAGCACCAGCAACGCCAGAAGAAATGCCGTCACGAGCGGATAATGTCGGTAACGATACACGGCAGACGCGCTCCTTACGATCAGGTTATACCCCAGCCATTGGCAGTAGTTGCAAGGGACATGCCAGAATTCTGTCGCTTTTCAACCACATCTGGGCAGTGTTTCGGGTAAATTACCACCATATCTTGGGTTTTGCTTCGGCACATGCATGGTTTTTGTTACTATCGTGACAATCACGTCACGAGGCATGTTCATGCAGCAATCTCATGGTTTTTCCCTTCGCTCATTACTGGTTAGTTCGGCTCTTGGCCTACTCATGGCGGGTACCGCCCCTGGCATTGCCCATGCGGCCTTCGACCCTGATGCGGGGCAGGAACCCATCTCCCTTAGCGCGCGCGGGGCACGCCAGCCCGCACCAATCTATTCGCTGGCCGAGGCCGGCAGCCCCTCTCCCATAGCGCCTGCCGCTGCATCTGCACCACTTTATCCCGAGCGTGTAGCTGTGGTGGTGCCCGCCACTCCACCTGCACCACCAGCGAATGCGCAGGTATTGCCTGCCATACCCTCTGCCCCTGCTGTATCTAGCCCTGCTGCAAAGCCTGTAGTACCAGCACCCACGCCAACGGCGCAAGTAAGCGGGTCTGAGCCTTCAGCGCTTTCCGCAGGATATATTGCTCCTCCGCCTGCGCTTGCGGCCTTACCTGCAGCGCGTGAGAAGCCCCCGGCTGCGATGGCACCCCCCGCCCCGCCCGCGGCACAGAAAGCGCCAGTAGTAGCGCCCGCGCCTCAAACCGTGAAAAAAATCGTGCAAAAAGCAAGCGTTCCATTGGAAGTCTCCCCGCATGTGGTGGCGGCCGCGCCGGAACCTACCGGGTCTGTCACTGCCAGTCCTCCCGCATCACCTGCTCTTTCGCCAGAGGAACGCGCCATTCTCAGCCGCATTCCCGACACGCTTGAAAAACCGCCCGTGGGCCCCACCCGCCGAGCCTCGATTCAGCGCATGAGCCCGGAAGTGGCGGCCATGCTGCCAAAACTCGAGAAAGATGCGCATTATGAATCTACCGGCATTAAAATCAGCGTCAGCCGCCCTCGGCTGGATACACCCTATGAGCTCACCCGCGCCTATGACGCGCTGATGGTGGGCGATAGTGAGGGGGCGGTGGAAATTTATCAGTCGGTTCTTGCGATCGAGCCACGCAATCAGGACGCACTGTTTGGCCTTGCTGCCACCTACCAGCGCGCCGGAGAAACCGATAAAGCGCGCCTGCTCTATGTCGAACTGCTCAAAATCAATCCGCAGCACCGCGAGGCACTGAATAATTTTCTGATGATCCTCAGTCAGGAAAATCCTCAGGCGGCACTGTATGAAATGCAGAAGCTGGCCCAGCGTAACCCGGATTTCAGCCCACTGATTGCTCAGATTGCCATGCTTTATGAGAAGCTGGGCGAGCACGCACTCGCGCGCAGGGAGATGCTCAGAGCTATTCAGCTTTCCCCGGAAAATCTGGTCTATAAATATAACCTTGCGGTCATGCTTGACCGGCAGAACCAGTCGGCGGATGCGATTGCGCTCTACCAGCTTCTCATTGATGCCTCGCTGCGGGGCGAGGCGATTCCGGTGCCAATTGCCGGGATTCAGGAACGGATGACCTATCTGCAAACCGCATCGAGCGAAATAACGCGGGAAAGTTAACCTTAAATTTACCCTTCTCCTGTAGGGTAAGGTATCTTCACTGCTGCGAGGCCTCATGGAAATCACCGACCTGCTCGTCGCCACCCATAAAAACAAAGCGTCGGATCTGCATCTCTCAACAGGTAACCCGCCAATCATGCGGGTGAATGGTGATATTCTTCCGATCGAAATGCCCGCGCTCGAAGCCCAGCAGGCGAAGCAGATGATGTATGCCATCATGACCGAGCAGCAGCGCAGCGAGTATGAGCGGTCACTGGAGCTTGACTTCTCGATTGCCTTTGGCGACGGCATGCGTTTCCGCGTCAATGCCTACCACACGATTCACGGACCGGCGGCGGTGTTCCGCATGATCCCCAATAAAATTCTTTCGCTTGAAGCACTGAGAGCACCTGAAATACTGCGCCGGCTGTGCCATCTTTCTAAAGGTCTGGTTCTGGTGACTGGTCCCACCGGGTCAGGGAAATCCACCACACTGGCGGCGATGATTCACTACATCAACCACCATTTCCAGCGCCATATTCTCACCGTTGAAGACCCGGTGGAATTCGTCCATCAGTCGGCCAGATCTCTTATCAACCAGCGCGAGGTGGGCGCATCTACCCAGTCATTCGCCCGTGCGCTCAAAAGCGCCCTGCGCGAAGATCCGGACGTGATTCTGGTAGGCGAGCTGCGCGATCTGGAGACGGTTCAACTGGCACTCACTGCGGCGGAAACCGGGCACCTGGTGCTGGCAACGCTGCATACCAGTTCGGCACCCAAGACCATTGATCGCATCATCGACGTATTCCCGGCGGAAGATAAGGAGATGGTGCGCGCCATGCTTTCCGTTTCGCTCGAAGCGGTGATTTCCCAGTGTCTGGTCAAGCGGGCGGATGGGACGGGGCGCGTCGCTGCCCATGAAATCATGATCAGCACCATGGCTATCCGCAACCTTATCCGTGAAAATAAAATACCCCAGATCAGTTCGATGGTTCAGATGGGCAGTAAACTCGGCATGATAACCATGCGCGATGCGCTGAATCAACTTTTTACAGATGGCGTTATCAGCGCAGATACATTGCGCGAATCGCTGGTTTCAGGCAGCGATGAAAGCGCAAGCTCGGGTGACGGTAAAAGTGATGCCGCCGCCGGTGGCAGCGGCACACGGCGTAAAGAAGGCTTTGGCCGGGAAAGTGCTTTCTGATGTCCATAGCAGAGCATATTGATCATTATCTGGCGCTGATGGTGGAACAGCGGGCGTCTGACCTTTATCTCACTCATGCCGCGCCGCCCAGCCTGCGCATTGCAGAACGTATCACCCCGCTTAGCGACACGTCACTGACGGATGAAGATATTCGCCGATTTACCGACCAGCTCCTGACACCCACGCAGAAGGATGAATTTGAAAGTACGCTCGAACTTAACACCGCCATCAGCTGGAAGGACAGTGCCCGGTTCCGCATCAATGTCTTCCGGCAGCAGCTGCATGAAGGACTCGTGCTGCGCAGGATTCAGACCGATATTCCTACGGTAGAATCCCTCCACTTATCGCCACTTTATGCCGATCTCATCATGGCCAAACGCGGGCTGATACTCGTGGTGGGGCCCACAGGCTCGGGAAAAACCACCTCGCTTGCTGCCATGGTCGGGCACCGTAACCTGCATGGGGATGGGCATATCATCACCATTGAAGACCCGATTGAGTATGTGCATGCCCACCAGCGCTGTATCATTACCCAGCGCGATGTGGGGATTGATACCTATTCCTTCGCGATTGCTCTTAAAAATGCCCTGCGCCAGCGACCGGATGTAGTGGTGATCGGTGAGATACGCGACCGGGAGGTGATGGAACATGCGCTTTATTTTGCAGAAACCGGGCATCTGTGTCTGGCCACTCTGCATGCCAATAACGCCTCACAGGCGATCGAGCGTATCACCAACTTCTTCCCGGAAGAGCGCCATCCGCAGATTCTGCTGAATCTCTCCTTGAACCTGCGCGCGATTCTCTCACAGCGCCTGATTACCAATCTGAAAAGCTCGCGTAGCCTGATTATGGAAATCATGCTTAATAACGGCCTCATCAAGCAGCTGATTGAAGAAGGAAAGATTCGCCAGATCCATGAGATGATCGAAAAAGGCGGTGGCGAAGGCATGATGACGTTCGACCAGTGTCTAATAAAGCTGGTGGCCGAGGGCGCGATCTCGGCAGAAATGGCGATTGCCGAATCCGACAATCCGGCCAATCTGCGACTGCAACTCAAACAGACTGCAGGCATTGTCGGCTCTTCCGCGAAGGTTGCGCTGCGCCAGTCAGGCGGGCAGATTAACGCACCAGTTTCGGGAAAGCCTTCCCCGTTCTAGCTGTTACATCTAGGCGGCCTCAGGCAGCGATTGTATGGCCTTGAGGAAGGCGCGCTCAAGTGAAGCCTCGTGGTAGGTGGGTTTGAAATCTTTCGCCGTACCGATATAGCGCAACCGCGCATCATGAATAATGCCGATGCGGTCGCAGATTTCATCAATATCGGCAAGAATATGGGAGCTGAAGAAAATGGTTTTTCCTCTGGCCTTCTGGCGCATCAATTCTTCTTTCAGGCAAATCCGCGCCTGCGGATCAAGCCCGCTCATCGGTTCATCCAGCAGCAGCAGCGGCTGATCAATCAGAAACGCGCCGGCAAGCCCGAGCTTCTGCCCCATACCCTTGGAATATGAACTAACGCGCCGCTTCAGCACGCCCGGATCAAGGTCAAGGGCTTTCGCCATGGCGCGGGCTTCTTCGGCCACGAATCTGCGGCCATAATGCGCCAGCGTCAGGCGCAGATATTCCTCCCCCCGCAAGTGGCGTGAGGGACTGAATTTTTCCGGCAGGTACGAAAGCTTTGTGCGCGCCTCTACTGTGGTGGCAGGACATCCAAACACAGCAATACTGCCATGATCAGCGCGCGCCAGATCAAGCAGAATTTTCATCAGCGTGGTTTTACCCGCACCGTTCAACCCGATCAGGCCAAAAATTTCACCCGGCACGAGCTGAAAGGAAACCTCCTCCAGCACCTTGCGGGTACCATAAGATTTTGTCAGACGATCAATGACCAGTGGCTGCATCACCCTATCCTTAGAAAAGTGAAGTACGATCCGGCGGGGGCGAGGTGGTCGCCGACGGAGATGGCATCATGGGCAATCCTGTCGCGGTACCGGGGGCGGCAGGGGGCAAATTCTCAGGCGGAGTCACCGCAGGCGGAGTCACCGAAGCTGCTGGGCTTTGAGGCGGCTCCGGCGTGGGAGAGGGAGGGGTGACCTGCTGCTCACCCTGCGTATTGCGTGGTCTCAGTCGGCCGAGATTATTCTGAATCTGCTGCAGCTGATTGAGGGTGTCTTGATCCATAATCATCTCGGGAATCTGCGGAGAACCGGCACTGCCCGGGCCTGGCATTGCCTCAGAACCATTCGCTGCGCTAGCGCCACCCAGTGGTGGTACCGGTATCTCATCATAGCGGCCTTCATACACCGCAAAAGCCCCGCCTACGTATGACTGGTTCAGACCCAGAGTGAAAATCAACCCGCCACGATCAGAATCATACACCACGCCGCGTTTATCATTCCGTGCCAGCAGATTGCTGGGAATCGTCTGGCTGAATTCTTTCCTCTTCATCCGATCCACCGCATCTTCAATAAAGGTGGGCTGCCATAGCAAGGTCACCGCCTCAGATGAAATCTCAAGTACCTGCATTTCCGGCGGTGGATTTTTCGGG
Source organism: Rhodospirillaceae bacterium (assembly GCA_947458525.1). Lineage (GTDB taxonomy): Bacteria > Pseudomonadota > Alphaproteobacteria > Rickettsiales > UBA3002 > JAFLDD01. The sequence goes on from CANHAG010000007.1 coordinate 7,164, forward strand.
GTATATTGCTGCCCGTTCATCCAGAACACCCAGGATCCGGGCCCCCGGTATACAATACTTGAAAGGTAGAAATTCGGATAGGAGGGTGGCTCTGGTGGCGCTGGTAGCGCGATAGCGGGAACAGCTAGTGGTTCCGGTGGGGTGCCTGCGGCAAGCCGTGTCTCTGCCTCTTCCAGAGCTTCTTTCATCTGCCTGATCTGCTGCGCACTGAAAAAGAGGCTGTAGGGATAGGTGCCGAAAGAGAACTCCACCGGCAGCTCTGGTGCATCTGGTGCAGACTCGTTGGTGGCCGTGGATGGTTCCTTTACAGAAGGCACTTCAGCTTTCTGAGTAGAAGATACAGGCGGTGTTTCCGCAGATGGCAGCATCGGCAGTTCGGATATCGCCGCCTGCGCATACGCCATCTGCGCACAGGCAATCGCAGCGATTACCGCGCAGGCACATCTCCATCGGAAACTGAGAGCGGATAACGGCATCGGTCAGCTACCTCCCGGTACGGGCGATGGAATAGGCGCCTCGGAAGCTGGCGGGGCGTTCTTTTCCTCAAACGTAATCCATGTGAAGCGCAGCTTGCCGCCCGCAAGTTCTGGCACTCCACCGGCGCGCATCTGGGCAATGGCCTCCGGTGACATGGGCGCACGGCGACTCAGCTGCACCTGTGTGATGCGCACCAGACCGGGCATCTCGCGGAGAAACTGCTGCAGGGCGGAATAGGCATGAAGATCGGACATCGCCCCCAGAGTAATTTCCATATCCTCGCGCACCACCACCTTATAATTCAGCGCCTGAAGGCTTGGCTGTTCAGAGATTTTTTCTGGGCTGATGGTCAACTGCAGACTATCACTCAGGCGGAACCGATTCTTAAGTTGCCTGAGCACAACTTTCATGATCTCCGTATCATTATCAAAACGATCCGATGCGCGGTTTTTTAAGAGTTCAGGAAATTTCGCCAACGCCTCTCCGGTCTGGGAAATCTGGGTCTGCATGATCTGCATCTGGTTGCGATCCTGATCCAGCGCCGCTTGTGCCTCTGTCTTCTCTTTCTGCGCCTGTTCTGCAAGCATCTCTGCCCCGGTCATGAGCATACCTGCAAGTACTACGGCACCCGCCATCACACCGCCTTCGCGGAACAGTTTTTTCTTCAGCCGCTGAAGTTTGTTCATGGCGCATCTCCCACTCTGGGTCCGGCAAAAGAAATGCGGATAAGGTTCTGGCCAGTCTCAATCGCGGGGGCTGTACTGTCACCAAAACTGATCTGCGTGCGCTCCGCGACCCCGGTTTTTCCGGGGAGTTTATCACCAGTCAGGTTATAATTCGGAAAGGCCAGTTTCAATTTCTCAAAGAAGGCTTCCGCCGCTTTGGCCAGCTGTTCCTGATCCGCATAAGAGCCGATCAGTTCAAATTCCACCACCACGCTTAACGGCCCATCCGGCAAAGCGGCGACCGCATTCTGATTATCGCCGCCGGGTAACTCTTTGCGCTGCCAGTCAATAGAGTTGACGGTGACCTCCGGCCCAAGTTCTGGTACCAACTGTGCAATAAAATCAAACGGCAGATACCTATCAGGTTCAAATAACTGCTTTGCCGCAATCACAGCAGATTTGAGGCTGGTATCCACATCCTGTTCGCTGATAGCATTTTTAAGCTTCGCCAGTTTTGGTTGCAGCCCTTCACGTTTGGTTACGAAATCATTAGTGGTTTGCCGATCGCGAATAAACTGCGTGAGGCCTGAAAGCGCGGCCATTCCCATCAGCACTACCAGTACACCGGCCACCAATCTGCCTAAATGCCGCGCCTGATACATCTGTGCCAGCTGCCTGCCGTAGCGCGACATCATCAGCAGCGCGGGGCGCGCCTCCACCGCAAAAAATGATGCCAGCACCACATCACCATAGCGGTCGGCGGAAAGCGCCGCCTGATCCAGCTGCAGCAATCCGGCCACTTCGAGGGGAGTAAGCGTATAGGCACCCGCCGCCTCGAACCGGTTCAGATCCAGCGCATCCTTCACTTCCTGTGCCGCAATCACAAGAATTTCCAGCGTTGCATTTTCTTCGTATCCCAGCCGCCGGATATATTCGATAGAATTGAGAATCTCCTGCTCGATATTGCCCGCCAACACTGCTGGCACCGCATCATCAAGCGAAGGTGAAAGACGGGTAAAGGCAAGTTTTCCATCCTTCAGCACCACTTGGCGGAACCCACCAACCTTATGATGACTGACCATCAGTTTCCATGACGTGCGCGACCCCTCATAACTGCGCTGCGGCAGGGAGGAAACTATGGCCGGATAGTAATGCTGCGCTTCCACCGGGGCGAGGTAAACCCCAAGCAACCGGTTTTCCTGCTCTAACATCAGCTGCAGCCAGCCCTGCAGATGCGGCGTGTTTGCCAGCGCAATCAGCAGATAGTTCCATTCCTGCCGTCCGCCTTTCTCGCGGCCAATGCGCAGCGCGCCTTTCAGATCCTCAGGCGGGAAATCGCGCGCCAGACGGCGGCTGACAAGCTTGGAAATTCCAAGGGCGCTGACGGGAGGGAACGTCTGACGCACAAATTGCTGGTCGATACTGTCAACCAGAATCCGAAGCGACACGCCGGGATGCGCGTCCATCAGCTCCAGCATGGTTTTCACATGTTCCGGCTGAGACGAAGGCGCAAACAGGCGCCGCTGCACCTGACGCCCCTTGACATAGACAAGGATCGCGCCTTCATCGCCAATCAGCAGCACGAAACGCTCCGCCTTGGAACGGCGGAGAGATTTCCTGGACGTGGGCGCGCCCGCCCCGGCTCTCGCAGGAGCAGAAGGCACCGCAGGTTTTGTTTTGCCAAATATCGTCATTAGAATTGCATGTTCTGGAAGGATTGATATAATGGGCCAAACACCGCCGCAATGACCCAGAAAATAAGCGCGCCCATGACTATAGTGAGCATAGGCTGTACCATACCCACCAGACTATCCACCGCGTCATTTACCTCGCGCTGATAGAAGAAATTCACGTTTTCTAACGCACCGCCCATGTTGCCGCTATCCTCTCCCACCTTGAACATGCGGATGACCAGCATGGGAAACTGGTTGGAAATGCGCAGGCTGGCGGTAAGGCTGCTGCCCTCAATCACGCTACGATTGACCAGATCAATCGATTCCTTGATCACCCGGTTTGCCACCACACCCTTAGATGCCATCAGCGCGTCGGGAATATCGATGCCGCTTTTGAACATGACTGAGAAAAAGTGGGTGAACCGCGCCATGTTGATTTTGCGAATCACTGCTCCAAGCACGGGAAGACGCATCAGCAACCCATCCACCCGGTAGGCAAAGGGCTCATTGATACGGTAAAATGTCAGCATCAGCATGAGCGCTGCTATGGGAATACCAAAAATCAGAAACCAGTAGCTCTTAAATGCATGCGATGTCGCGATCAGCGCCCGTGTATGCAGCGGGATATCAAACCCCTGCGACAGGAGGAAGCTGAGCAGTTTCGGCACTACCGCAAGCATCAATACCGCTACCACCCCGGCCATGACCACCAGCAACGTCAGCGGATAAGCCATCGCTTTTCGTATCTTGCGCCGGATGTCATTGCTCCATTTCATATGCTCTGACATATGGACAAAGGATTCGGTGAGATTGCCGTTCTTCTCGCCGGCCTGTACCAGACCCACAAACACCGTATCGAACACACGTGGATATGTCGCCAGCGCTTCGGATAATTTGCTGCCGCTTTTCACTTTTTCAAGCACGTCGGTCATGATATCGCGCAGCTTCAGTGATTCGGTGGAATCCCTCACATCCGCCAGCGCTTCGTGAATTGGCACGCCTGCCCGGGTCAACTGTTCCAGATGCAGGCAGAGGATGATCATATCCTTAAGCTTGATGCGCGAGGTGAATCCGGCCTTGCGCTCTCGCATCACCCGCGTATCAAGCATCTCGAGATCAATTTCCTTAAGGCGGGTTTCAAGGTCGATTTCATTATCCGCCACCATCGTACCACGAATGGTACGACCCTTCGGATTCATCGCTTTATAGGCATAGGTCGGCATGCGCCTTTTCCCAGTCTGATACGCGTTGTCTTACAAACGATCCGTTACATCCACCGTACTCATCAGCTCTTCCAGGCTGATTTCACCCGCCAGCACTTTGGCAATACCGTCCTGCACCATGGTCTCAAATCCATGCGCTATGGCATACTCAAGCATCTGGTTGCGTGTAGCATGGGTGGCAATCAGCTCATCCAGCCCCTTATCTACTCTTAAAATTTCAACAATGGCCGTGCGCCCCTTATAGCCCTTGAACCCGCACGCCTCGCACCCGGCTGCCTCGTAAATGGTGGGCGGCTTCGCGGCATCCACCGCAAGAATTTTACATTCCTCCGCCGTTGCCTGACGCGGTGTCTTACATTTAGTGCAGAGCTTGCGCGCTAGACGCTGTGCCATCGCGCAGATGAGCGATCCGGCAAGCAGGTGTGCCGGCACCCCGATATCACTCAAGCGTGGAATGGCCCCGAGCGCGTCGTTCGTATGCAGCGTGGTATAGACCTGGTGACCGGTAAGCGCCGCGCGGATTGCCATGATCGCCGTTTCCTCATCGCGCACCTCACCGACGAAGATGATATCCGGATCCTGGCGCATGAGCGACTTGATGCCGGACTGAAAATCGAGCGTCCCCTCACGCACATTGCTCTGGCGGATCATCGGCAGCTGATATTCAACCGGATCCTCAAGCGTCATGATATTTACGTCGATGGAGTTAATATAGCCAAGCACCGAATAAAGGGTGGTGGTTTTGCCCGAGCCGGTTGGCCCCGTCATCACAATGATTCCCTCCGGCCGCAGCAGGCATTTTTTCAGTACCGCCATATTATGCTCAGAAAACCCGAGCTGCTCGAGCGGCACCAGCGCACGCGATTTATCAAGAATACGCAGCACCACATTTTCCCCGTGCACGGTGGGCTGGGTTGCTACCCTGAAATCCACCTCGCGGCCAAGCGCAGTCAGGCCGATGCGGCCGTCCTGCGGGTTGCGGGTTTCGGCAATATTCATCCCCGCCATGATCTTGAGGCGCACCAGCATCGCCGGCCAGTAATCGCGGTGGAAAGACCGGATCTGCTGCAGCACCCCGTCAACGCGGTAGCGCAGGCGCAGGAACGATCCTTCCGGCTCGAAATGGATGTCGGATGCGCCCATACGGATTGCATCTACCAAGAGCGCGTTGACAAGCCGCACCGTGGGGTTGATATAGCCTTCTTCGCGCCCGTCGAGCCGACCTTTTTCGCGAATCCCCGTTTCGATTTCGCGCAAGATACCGTCGATCGAC
>CANHAG010000008.1 GCA_947458525.1 Rhodospirillaceae bacterium
AAAAATTCACTCACCACGGCGGCGTCATCTTCATCACCGTTCAGATATTTCCGCGCGGGGTCAATCACCAGTAGCGGCACATTCGGCATGGTGCGCAACCGGTCGAGAAAGGCAGCAAACGTGATTTTTTCGCCCGTGGCCGACACGAAATCCGTGCGCTGAAACATGAGGCGGCGGGCGCGCTTTTCGGGGTCGAACAATTCGTTTCTGGCATTGATGATGGCGGGTCCGTCCTCGCCGGAAAAATAGATGCAGATGCCTTCGCAATGCGCCTTATTGACGGGCTGACCAAGCCAGTGCGGGGTTTCATTCTCGCGCCAGTTGGTGGCAGCCAGACAGCATAATTTATGGGCGAGCGAGCTTTTACCGGTGCCCCCGGTGGCGGCCAGCAGCACAATACTGCCCCTTGGAATCAGCCCTTCTACCAGAAACTCAAATTTCTCTTCCTGCGTTCCGGCCGCGCTGCGGGGCGCGCCCACCGCGTCGAACAGCTGAAAATCCCGCGCGCAGTAATGGTAAAATTCAAGGTTTGTTTTCAGGTTTTTCACGTCATTGCCAAACCGCGCGTAAAGCTCGGCATGGCGGTCATATTCCTCCCAGCACCGGGCGGCTTCTTTCAGAGTTTTCGGATTGACTGTGAATTTTTCCACCCATGCCTCCAGCTGCGCGTCCGTAGCAGGCGTGGTGGCAAAGGAATCGTCCATACCGGCGGCATTAAAACCAGCCAGCGTATAGCTGCCAAATTGCGATGGGTAAGTGACCCCGGAAAGCAGATAATAGGGCCAGCATTCCTCATTCTTGATATCGGCAAGGTCATAAAGCGCGCGGCAGCCTTCCACAACCCCCCCTTCCTGTGGGGGAAGGGCGGTGGGTGAACAGGCCACCATCTTGATGCCAGCGATGGGGTTTTCCATGCGCTGTGCCGGTATCACCGCCGCGCCCACGCTTTGCAGGCGGGATATTTTATCGGCAGCAATATCTGCAATATCCAGCGCCATCGCCCAGATAACCGCCGAACCCAGCGGTGTATATTCCCCGCCGCTTCTTTCCTCATGCACCACCGGGTTAAGCAATAGCGGCGTGAAGGGAAATTGCCCCTCGTTATAATGACCCAGGAAAAATTCTGCCGCTTTGGTGATGTCTTCCGGCCCGAACCAGAAGCGCGTACCCGGAGATTTGGTAGGCCATGGCCGCGTGCCTTCCATAGAGTAAAGGCACATTTTACCCTTTAGCCCTGCGCGCTGCTGCGCACGCCAGACAAGGCGCAATTCATTCTCAAGCGCGATCTGTGAAACTCTGTTTCCCACCGAATGTCCTTTTTTGCCCGGTCAGTATAAACAGCAGAAGGTTGAAAAAACATTAATACCGCAAAAAAAGCCGCTTCTATGGCATTAATCCCACTCCCCGTTGCGGCTTAAGGGGGCATAGGGGCTTTCCTCATCACGCGCGAGGTAGGGGATGGGTTCCTCCGTCATTCGGTAAAGGGCGATTTTGAGGGCGGCGGCATGTTCGGCCGTGCTGCGCTCGCCAAGCGCATAAGGGATGATATCGCCCGCATGTCGCCCGCGTGGCAGCGCCCAGTAGCCCAATTCTTCCGGCCAGATACCCCGGATTTCCTGAAGCATCAGCCCATAGGCAATGAGCTGCACCGACTTACCTTCCCGCATTTCCTTCGGGCTAGCGACTGCGCCGGTTTTATAATCATGGATGGAATATCTCCCCTGCCCTGACTCCTCCAGCCGGTCGATACGGCCTTTCAAGGTCACGGGGTGATTTTCAAGCTGGTGGGTCAGCGGAAACTCGCTTTCCACCGCCACGCCGCGCTTCCGGGTTTCTTCGGCAACGAATTTCAGAATACGCCGCAAGCGTGGAAGCCAGAGCAGTAGAAACCGCGCATCCCCCTCCAGATGGCGCAGCTCATGTTCCACCCAGCCGGGCGCATCCGGATCGCGCGCCTCGCTCAGCATTTTTTTGATAAGTTTATGCGCGATGGTGCCAAACACCGAAGCATCGGGCAGTTGATCAAACGGCCTGGTCTCAGCGATGCCGAGCAGAGCCGAAGCATATATCCGATAGGGGTCGCTGAACAGATAATCAAGTTTTGACACCTCAAGCGCGCGCGGGCGGAAGGCGGGCGGCGGGTTCGGCATAGCAGGGGGTATGGGCATATATGCCACCGCGCGCAAAGCCTGACGCCACGCTGCCCAGGGCAGGGGCGCTGGCGGCGCAGGCAGTTCCGTAAGCAGCGTCTCAAGCCGCACGAGAAACCGCGCCGGAGTGGTGGGGCGGCCACGCGCGCGCACAGCGCGGGTGAGAAATACTTCCGGCGCCATGCCAAGCAGTGCGACATCCAGTGCTAAAAGGCTCGTTTCTGACCCCGGCGGCGGCAGGCCGAGTGCTGCCTTCTGCGCAAGGTTGAGCCAGGGGTCGGGCATGGGGGGAGATGTCCACTCCCCCTCATTAAATCCGGCAAGAATTACCCGGTCAAAATGCTGAAGCCGCGCTTCCACGGGGCTTAAAATATGCACACGCGGATGGGCATTCGGGTTCGGCAGGCGCACCGGTTCACGCAAGGCCATGGTCAAGATCTCGAGCGCATCCAGCGGCGCGATGGGGTCTGGTGCCGCATGGCGGCTCAGTTCATCCAGAAGATCGCGCGCGGCTTCCCTACCCTCTTTCAGTTCCGGCGCAAAGGCGATGAGAAGCGCCCCCAACGCTTCGTACCAGCGGGAAAATGGCAAGGTCGCATGTGCAAGCTGCTCCATATGGTGAACGGTATCTGCCAGCGCATCACGCGCGTTTGCGGGTACGACAAGGCGGCGGATGCGCTCTGCAAGCGGCAGGGGCGAAAGCACCCCGCGGCAGGACTGGCGAAACGCGGCAAGCAGCGCCGCATCAAGGGTGACGGATGGATCATGCACCACATCAAGCACGGATGTGACCGAGGCTTCCTCGGCGATCGCGCGCGCGATTTTGAGCAACAGCGCGCCAAACGGCAGTGCGGAAAGCGGCTGTCCCTGTGGGGTTGTCACCTCAATACCCCAGAGTGCCAGTTGCAGGCGGATGCGCTCCATCCGCCCCGTATCAGGGGTAATGATTGCGGTGGTTTTTGCCGGATCCGTCAGCCCCTCGCGCGTGATGAGGGCAATGAGTGCGGCCTCTTCCTCCTCCTCCTGCGCATGGATTATGCTGATGCCGCGACTGGCCTCTTCCAGCGGCAATGGGTGGCGTTCTGCCGTCATCACCTGCTGCCAGAGCTGCTGGCGCGGGGTGGCGGAGCCAGCAGAAAGCGTCAGCATTTCCGCTGATTTGACGTTGAGATGCGCAAGGGTTTTCGCCAGATAATAGTGCGGGTGGCCGGGGGGAGAATCTTCCTCCATCGCCTCACCCACACCGGGGAGAATCACATGCCCCTGCGGCAGTTCCGCCACCACACGCATCAGCTCACGCATGGCAGGGAGGCTGCCAGTAGACCCAATGAGATAGATCGGCGCTCCATCCGGTTCCGCTGCCAGTCTTGCCGCCTGCGCGCGGATGACACGGATTTCACGCTCCGCCATGGTGATGCGCCCGGTTTCCGCCTCATAATCCGGCCAGTGCTGAAAGAGAATATTCAAAAAATCCGCACGCCGCCGCCAATGTTCGGCGCCTATGCCCTCAATTTCAGGCAGTGCTGTGGCGGCAAGCGGCGCCTCGCGCTCGCGCAGCAAGGCCGCGTGCAGATCCATCAGTGAATCAGCAAGCGCCAGCACCCGCGCCGCACTGGGTGGAAGTTTTGTGCTGCGCAGCTCGAACTGATACACCAGCCGCGCCATCTGCAGGCGCTGCTGCCAGCGACTCATGGCTTCGGGCAGTTCGGGCGGGGCGGGAAAAAGTGTTTCGAGATCGCGCAGTGGCAGAATACGGGGCAGAAGCAGCGTGCGCTCTCCCGCTTCCAGGCTTAGCGCCTCGCGCAGCGCCAGTGCACCACGCCGATGCGGCAGAATCACCCGCACGTCCGGCAGGCGTTCCGGGTAATGGGCAAGCATGTGCCGGACGCTTACGCCAAGCAGATCCTCATGCCACAAGGCGCGGTAAAGATGAAGCTTCGGCATGCAGGCAGATTAGACCAGACACGAGGTAAGTCTAACAATTTATGCGCCCAGAGCAGTATTTCATGAACGCCGATCCCTGAGCATACCCACATTGATTAGGCGAGTTGGTTATATTGCAAGTCATGCACAAACCTATTGCCTAATCACGAACTACGCCCTACCGCAGCAGGTCGAGCAGGTTCTGCGGCAGCTGATTCGCCTGTGCGAGTACCGAGATCCCCGCCTGTACCTGCACCTGATAGGTCGCGTATTCGGTAGATTCGGCAGCGATATCCGCATCAAGCAGCGCGCTGCGTGCTGCATCCTGATTCTGCAGGGCGCTTTGGATATTTACCGAGGCAAAATCAAACCGCGATTGCAGCGCGCCTACATCTGCGCGTGCGGAGATCACTTTCACCAGCGCCGCATCTACCGCATTACCGGCAGCGGAGGCATTGGCCTGCGTATTCACCTTCGGCAGGTTGGCGCCATAAATCGCGCTGGCTTGCACACTACCTAGCCTTACGCCCAGCGCATCGGTGGTCTTGAGCCCTACCTGAAAGCTGAGTTTCGACGGTGCATCCGTCAGACCCAGCGCATCCTGAAAGGCTTTGGCAATCGCATCTGCATTCACCTGATTGGAAAGATCAAGCGCTGTAGTACCGGTAAACGCCGTGTTGCCTGTCTGAATCGTGAAGGAACGGTGAGGCGTGGTAATATTCTGCAGCGTGATCGAGGTGTTGGTCGCAATCTGGTTACCGATGCCAGAGGAGCTGATATAAGTCTCCCCGTTGATCACCGCGGTGATGGTTGCATCCAGCGAGCCGTTCTGCGGCGCATTGATTGTGAGAGACTCAAGATTAATGCTTGAGAAATCCTCCGCCCGGATATTGACGGAAGCACCCTGTAACGTGCCCACCGTCACGCCCGATACCGAGGCAACCGAGCCTTGCAGGAAGGAAGTTACATCCCGGTTCTGCACGAAGGTGAACCCTTCAAGCGAGTCATTCACCTGCTTGGCAAAAATTTTCGCCTGCTCCTGGCTGGTGATGCTGCCCGCTGTCACCGCGCCACCGCGTACGTTGACAGTGAAAGATCCGCCGGCGGCAAACCCTGCATCATCTCTTCCGTTGAAGGTCAGGGTCACCGGAGCAGCGTTGACAAGCAACGTAGGCGCGCTGGTGGTATAGGTGATATCGCCAACTTTCAACTCCATCACAACCGTATCATTCGTGCCGGTGTAGGTGGCTTCGAACTGACCAATCCGCCCTTCCCCAATCTTGCCGATGAAATCTTTGTTGTTAAACACGTCTTGAATATCAATCGCATTACCGGCCAGTGCTGCCGTGGTGCCGCCATTGACCAGCACCGTGCCGGAGGCAAGCCCCACGGCCCGCGTACGATCAAGCCCCAGGCCATTGGTGAAGGCAGGGGGTGCAACTATTGCAATAGTGCGGTTCGCGGTTGTTCCCGGGGTCACGTTTGTGGTCGAAGAGGCGGCATTCAGCACATAACTGCCATTCAATACACCGCCCGTCCAGTTCGCGGTGATATTCGCACCAGTGGCAGTGAAATTCAGGTTGGAAAGCCTCGCATCCGTCGAGCGATTGAGGAAGGCGGCAAGATTTGCCGCTGTGTTGCCGACCGAGCTCCCCACCGAGACTCTTCCCACCGCGGCCGAGGTTCCGGGATCGCTGGTGGAAAAAGTCACCGTCACCCCGTTGATCGTAATCGTATCGCCCGCCGCTGGTATGGCAGCCACGGTAAAGACGTTTCCTGCCGTCGGTGAGGATGCCGGAGCCACGGGCGGGCCGACTTGTACTGGCACATTATTCGCGTCCGACGCCATCGGAATCGAACCCGAAAGTGAACCATCGAGCAGATTCACTGAGCCGAAGGTGGTGGTTTTCGCCAGCCGGTCAATCTCTTGCGTCAGCGCCTGGAATTCAAGGTCGAGATAGCCGCGATCTGTGGCGCTCAGCGAGCCGGATCCGGCCTGTACGGTGAGTGCTTTTTGCCGCTGCAGAATTTCAACAATCTGCCCCAGCGCCCCATCTGCTACCTGCAGCAGGCTGGTGCCTTGTGCGGCGTTAATCGCAGCGCGGCGCAGTGTGGTCACACCGGTGCGCAAGGTGGTTCCCGTGGTCAGCGCCGCTACGTCATCGGCCGCCTGAATGATGCGGTTACCGCTTGAAAGACGGGCGACCGAAGAGGCCACTTTGTCCGACGCAATGCCGATATTTCCCTGTGCGTAATAAGCGGCAATATTGGTGTTGATTGAATTAGGCATGGTTTTCTCCTTCGTTGGGCGTTAGATGGCCTCCTCGTTGCAAGCCCCGTGCCAAATTGCCACAGCCAGAGAAAATCTTTGTATATTAGAGGATTTTAGAGGGTGGTTGTGCCTGATTCACTCCCCCTTGAGGGGATCGCAGAACTAATATCACCCACCAGCGCACGCAGGCGGGCTTCACGCCCCCAGGCAGTTTCTTCCGCCATGGCGAGTACAAATTTCGCCGAGGCATGGCGCGCCAGCACTGCGCCGAGCGTGGCTACCAGTTCCGCCTGCTCTTCCGGCGTCAGCAGGCGCTGGTGCTGCACTGTCTTGGTTACCACCGCCAGACGGATCAGCGCGAAGCGAACCCCGATCACGGTCATGGATTCGGAAGGCGTGATCTTCTCCGCACCAAACGGAAACCGGTCTTCATCAAGCATCTCCGCCAGCAGATGCCGGAATACCGGCTCGTAATCAGCGGCATAGTGTTTCCAGCTTGAAAGCAGTGCCACCACGCGGACGGGCGCATCGTCTTCCACATGAATATGGTGATGATCGCTGCCAAGAATCATCCGGTGCGCCTCGGCCATCTGCACAAGAAGCTGCGCCGCCGGAGTGGTGGGCGCAAGCTTTTCTGCCTCAACCATGATGCGCAGCGCATGTATCAGATAAAACGGGTCAATCACCGAAGGCTCGGCGGGGGGAATCCGCACCTCCGCCACGCTGAGCGTAAACGGCACCGCGCCCGCCCATAAATGCGTGGGCAGATGATCGAGCGTACGCGCAAGGGTGGCAAGGCGCACCAGATTATGCGTGGCGGAATACGCATCCGACAGCGCGGTATTCATGCAATGCCGATGCACTGACCAGGCTTCTTCAAGTGTCATGCCCACAGGCAGATTATTTCGCACCGCCTGGGAAAATTTTTCCGCCAGCACGGCATGACCAGACGTATCGCCCACCGCGCAGCGAGTTGCTGCGGTGCGGGATTGTCGCTGCGTATGCATACGCATGCTCCTTCCCGCGAGCTAAAGGGTGATGAGGTGCCGGATTTCGTATTTATTCGAGGAAAAGACAAACTGTGCCGCGGTACGCGTGCGTGCATTCACCAGCACCGGCGCGCGGGCATTGACGGAAAGCCGTACCCCCGCCTGCTCCCGGTGGACTGAGACCACAAGCAGCATGGCAAGAGCCTCCGGCGCAATTTCGAGATCGCGCGCGGCTTGCAATATGTCTTCTTCCGCCAGAATCGTATTTTTAAGATCAAGCGGCAATGTAATGAAGGAAAGCCCGGGGTCGTCGAGCGACTGCAACAGCATGAAGCGCGCCATTTTCTCGGATGGAAAGCGGGTGAGGCAGAATTTCATCCGGTCGGGCAGGCCGAGCATACCGTTCGGAAAAACAATGGGATTGTCGCGCTGAAGACGTACCCGGCCGAAGCGGGTCTCCACCCACTCCTGATCCTGCGCGTTATTCCCTGCGACTTCCGGCTGCATTGGGATGGCGGAACCACTGCCCGTCATGCGAAGTTCTCCGTTTAACATAGTCTCTCCCCCGGTTGTTACAGCGGCGGACAGTGACACCACGACCGCTCTGAGAGGAAAGCATCAGAACACTTTAACATAACAGCGACTGGTTGCAAGCGTTCCTCCCTAAAATTTCAACTATAAGTAGTCAGATAACCGTAGCTGACTCAGCCGCGCATATACTTGGAACGTCGCCTGCAGTGCCGCTTCGTGGTTGGAGACTTCCGTCGCCGCACTGGCCAGATCGGTCTTGATCACCTGCTCCGTCACCCCTTTCATATATAGTTTCATCTGCGTATGCCGATCATTCATCTGCTCGACACTGACAATGGTGCTGTTGATCCGCCCGAGTACAGCGTTCAGCTCCTCCTGCCCCTTCTGCATCAGGTCAATAGCAGCGGCAATTCCGGCATCGTCACCTGCCTGATCTGCTGCAATCGCCTTGTGATAGGCGGCGATGATTTTTTGAAACGCCGGGTCATCCGCCCGCACGGGGTATTCATACGTGAGGGCGGCTTCTACGCGAAACGTTACATTCTCTTTCGAACCGGTATAATAATTATCCTCCGGCACGCCGATATTCGCAGGTGCCTTGAAGATATCTTCGACCGGCAATGTGCCCGTATCACTGCCGCCAAACAGGTAGCGGCCTTCACTACTGGTATTCAGCTCAATCTTGAGCGACTCCACGAAGTTAATCATCTGTTGCTTGAAATTGAGCGTGGTACCAGCCACACTGCGCCGGGTGACCATGAGATTTTCCATATCATCGGCAATATCCACGATCTGGTTAATGGCATTATCGCCCGTCTTCAGGCGCGAAATATTTATATTATTAGACTGAATGAACTGATCCAGCTGGCGCTGGCGGGCTTCCAGCGAGGTAAAGCGCTCCACCTCTCCATTTAGCTGCTCGAAGTTGCTGGCCTTATATCCGCTCGAGATCTGATTCTGCAGATCGGCCAGTTTGCTGAACTGCCCACTCACATCACGAAAGGTGCTGTTAAACAGCGTGAAGCTGCTGATGCGGTTAACGGTCATACTCTTTTCTCCCTCTCCGGCGTGGTTATATCGCGTTCAGCAAATCATCAAACAGCCCGTTCACCGTGGTGATCACCCGTGCATTCGCCGCATAGGCATTCTGAAAGGTGATGGTGTTGGCCAGTTCCTCATCAAGATTGACGCCGCTGATATTTTTGAAGCGCTCATCAAACCCTTTAAATATCAATTCCTGATTTTCATAATCGCTGCTGGTAGAGGCGGCGGTTGAGGCAACAGTGCCAAGAATCTCACCCGCATATGCGCCAAGCGTAATTTTGGTAACAGGAAGCCCGCCAGCGGCATCGAAGTTCAAGGTCTGGTTGGCAAGCCCTGCCAGCGCCTGTGCCGTGCTGTTATTCCCCGCATAGCGCACATAGGTATATTGTGCTGGGGCTTGCGGGTTGCTCGGTTGCGCTTGCTTCTCGAGTTTACCGGTGGAAATCAGGTTGGGGTCTTTCAGAATCGCGTCTTCCACCGCCAGATTCACAGCGGCGTTTTTCAGTGTATCTGTCTGGCCGTAGGTGATCTTGTCTTCAAAAAAGTTATTCAGCCCGAAAAAATGCGAGAATCCGCGTTGCGTGGCGGTATCGCCGGGAAGCAGTGTGGGCAGGCCGAGCTGTTTGGAGGTCATTTCATCCATCGCAATCCTCAGCGAAGGATCATTCGTCACCAGTTTGAGCACGCCGAAACCGTTTTGATATTCACCATTGACTTTCGGCAGTTCATTGCCTTCCGCATCTACTAATATTGCGCGAAGCAGGGGTTGCGATGTGCTGGGTGCCACCCGGCTTCCGCCTATCATGGCCGTATTATCCAGCCTGTCATTTCGCAGGTTCTGCTGATTGTTGTTGAGCCGGTAGGTAATAGTGGAGGTGACAAGATTTCCGTGATCATCCAGCACGCCCACATTCACCGAGATATCGTAATACGCCGAGGAGAGATTGCCGATGAGATTGAGCGCCAGCTGCCCGGCATCCCCCGTGCGGCGCTCGTCACCGGCAGTAATCGTATCATAAGGCGGTTGAGCGAACGCCACCGCATCCCCCACCGTGCCGGTGGCTGCGGCCGGCGCGCCTGTCACCTGAATGCCCAGCGTATTTCCGGCCAGGCTTGTCACGGTGAAATATCCGCTGAGTTGTGCCGGGGTAAGGCCATTTACCGGCCCCGCCGGGGGGCCAAGAAATATGGTACTGCCCACCCCCACATTGGTAGGCGGTGCAGTCAGCTGGATGATCACATTATTACTGCCCGCCGTGGTGGTGTAGGTGCTGGCAGGATTGAGGGAAAGCGTTGGCGCTCCCTGTGTCACGTTCGTGATATTCACCCCGCCGGCATCGAGCACGGTAAAGCCGGTGACAAATAATTTTGCCGCGTCTTTCGAGATATTTTCCACATCCAGATCAAAGCGGAAATTGGGATCCACCGCGTTTGGGATCGTGTCGGTCTGCGAGGCGATCTGAATATTATTCAAAACCCCCACCTTTGCCTTGAAGGGCGGGGAGCGGAAATGGTTGTTGATCTCATCGATCACCGTCTGCACATCCGGACGACCCTGACCTTGCCCCGCATCGAGCTTGGCGAGGTTGATCGTGAGCGGCCGGTAACCGGTATAGGTTTCATCTCCGTAGGCTGCCGCCGCTGGCTGTCCGTCGCTTTTGAGCACCGCAATCCGTACCGATCCTGTCCAGTCCGACAGATCCGCCCCCTGGACTTCCCGCGTGCCCGTCATGGTGACGCGCCCGGGATAGGAGGAACCGCTGTTATGGATGGCATTCATCGCATCCCGCAGACGCGAGGCGAGCATATCCAGCTGATCCAGCACCTGAGGCAGCACCGTATCGCGGATTTCCTGCAATCCCTTGATTTTTCCACCCGTCAATTCTGTGGTGATATTGCCGTTAGTATCCACACGGATCAGATCCTGCGGCGTGCCAGCCACCGTACCATCCGGTTTCAAAGTAAAGACCTGAAGCGGCCTGAGGGCGGCGCCCTCAATAAACCCCTCGGTCGAACCGGCAGGGGAATAGCGCAGCTCATGCGCCACCCGGTCAACCAGTGCCACGCCGTTAGAGGTCAGCACATTCACTTCGCCACTGGCCTCGTAATAGGTGGAAATATCGAGATACTGGGCGAGCCGGCCAACCAGCAGATCGCGTTTATCGAGAATATCGGTGCCAGACGTGCCGATATTGGTGGCCTGCGCAATCGAGGCATTGACATCGCGCAGTTCACGGATAATGCCGTTGATATTTTCTACCGACTGATAGATCTCGCGGTCAGCCTCAAACCTCAGTTCCTCTATATCATAGGCAAGGTTCGACAATTGTGCTGCAAGGTCACTGCCGGCCTGCATGGCATTGCTGCGGAACGAGGCTTTATCGGGCGTCTCTGCCAGCTTCTGAAACGCCGAGGTGAAGCTCGTGATGAATTCATCAATCGAGTTCTGCTCGCCCGGTTCGCCAAGCAGCACCTGCACGCGCTCGGAAAAATCCTGCAACACTTCGCTGCGGCTCAGAGTTGATTGCTGGCCGGTGCGGGCGCGCTGTAGATACTGATCAATCTTACGCGTGATATCTTCAATTCTGACCCCGCTGCCGATATCATTAATATACACGGCGGATTGATTCACAATCTGGCGCGAATAGCCCTCGGTATTCACATTGGCGATGTTATGCGACAGCACCGAAATATTGCGCTGATTGACCCTGAGGCCTGAAATCGCATTACTCAAACTGAGGCCAAGACCTGCCGTCATGCGCTACGCTTTCTGGTTATAGCTGAACGAAATGGCGGAAGATCCAGTAAGCCCACTCGTCCCCTCGCGGGTATAGGTTGGCAGCTGCTGCTGCTCGGCGATACTGTCGAAAATTGCCTGCACCACGTTGCTGTTCACCTGCCGCGCCACCGTAATCCGGCGCACATGATCGGCCATGATCTGGCCGAACTGATCCATCATCTGCAGCAGTTTTTCCCGCACGGTTTCAGGCATCTCGCGCACCAGCTCAGGCCGCGCGCGCACGGCAGCCTGATAGGCCTCAAGCTTCTGGGTCAGCTCCAGCTTCTCGGGCTGCAGCGGTAAAATTTCCGTTATTTTCATCTCGGCAAGATAGCCCGATTCCCGCTCCATCACCTGCGAAAGCCTGACGGTAGTGGCCATCAGATCTTCCACATCAAACATCAGCAATGCTGCGGGTGGCACCTGTCTGGGTGTCGCGCCATGAGAAAAGGAATGTTGCATTATTCCACCTCCTGCAAACGGATCATTTCGCGTTTCACATGATCGGCCACCCCGATACCGCCGGTTCTGGCGATGAGCTTGCCATATTCGTCATTCAGAAATGACTGATAGATTTTCTCGCTCTCCCCCCCG
>CANHAG010000009.1 GCA_947458525.1 Rhodospirillaceae bacterium
GTTCGGCTCGGGCTGGGCGTGGCTGGTGCTGGATAATGGCAAACTCAAAGTCACCAAAACCGCCAATGCTGAAACGCCAATGACCAAAGGCCAGATCGCGCTTCTGACCATTGATGTGTGGGAGCATGCGTATTATCTCGACTATCAGAATCGCCGGCCGGATTTTATCGCCACGTTCCTTGATAAACTCGCCAACTGGGAATTTGCCGCCAGCAATTACGACGCCGCCCTCACCAAACAAGCGGCATAGCTGGAACATGCTTACGCGTCGTCATTGCGCTCAGTGATGCGCGTATAGCTGGTCTCAATCACCGTAGTGTTGTTCGGCGTGCCGGGGTTCTCGCCCGGGCGGGGGTTGATAATCTGTTTGCGCACGAGCCACGCCCAAAGATACATGCCGGCCGAGAAAATCAACGCTGCGCCAAAGATAAAAATCAGCAGAAAGGCCGAAAACCAGATGGCCGCCACCAGAAATACTACCAGCACCAGTACCCAGAGCAGTGAGAAAATTTTTTCCAGCATCACACACTGCCAAAGGAACGCGCAAGGCTGCCAGCGATCATATACCAGCCATCCACCAGCACGAAGAAAATAAGCTTGAAGGGAAGCGAAATCACCACTGGCGGCAGCATCATCATGCCCATTGCCATGAGAATAGAAGCCACCAGCATATCAATAATGAGGAATGGAATGAAAATCAGGAATCCGATTTCAAAGGCGCGGCGCAGTTCGCTGATCATGAAGGAAGGAATCAGAATCGAATAAGGCGTGTCTTCGGGTTTTTCGACCGTGGCTTTACGAATATCCATGAAAAGCCGCAGATCTTTCTCGCGCGTATGGGCGAGCATGAAGGTGCGGAACGGTTCGGCCGCTCTACGCAGCGCCTCTTCCTCGCTGATCTTCTCGGCCACCAGCGGGGCGATGCCATCGTCATAGGATTTTTCAAGTGTTGGCGCCATGATGAAGAGCGTAAGAAACAGCGCCAGCGCAATCAGCACCTGATTGGGCGGGGTGGTGGCCGTACCAATCGCCGTGCGTACAAAGGAAAGCACGATGATGATGCGGGTGAAAGACGTGACCATGATGAGCAGCGAAGGCGCAATGCTGAGCAGGGTGATAAGCGCCACCAGTTGAATGATACGCGCCGTGGCGGAGCCACCGCCCTCGCCCATATCGAAATTAATTTCCTGGGCGAGTGCCAGTGCTGGCAGACCCGCCGCAAGCAGCAGCGCAAGCATCGGCAACAGGCGGCGTAAGCTAGGCATCATGCGTGCCTCCTTGCGGCATAAGCTGCAGGGCACGGTCGCCCGTCAGCAGCAGCAGATACTCCTTCGTCTCATAGCGTACCACAACAAGTTTACGGCGCGGATCGAGGTAAAGTGTATCCACCAGCTCCAGCTTTCCCGCCACACTTCTGCCACTGCGCAGTTTTTTATCGAGCCCGAATTTGCGGAACAGAAAAGCGCTAAGCCAGATCAGCCCGAGCACCAGCCCAAGCGAAACGATAAACCGGGTGAAATCGGCAAATTCCATCACGAACCTTGTTTCTTACGGTAGGCCTTGGTTGCAGCCGCCTGCGCCGGAATCTGGCGCAGTTTGTCTTTCAGTCTGCCTTGCGCAGTTTCGAGGCGTTTTTGAATCGCCGCAATATCGCGCATCATGGTGGCGCGTGCGCCATGGGAAATTTCTACACTGCCAAGCAATGTGTGCAGTTTCTGTGCCTCGCGTTCGAGGTTTTTGAAAGATTCTTCATCGGCGCGCTCGAGCACATCCTGCGCGGATTCCACATAGGCCATGCATTGCAGCAGCACGCGCTCAGTATCACTCGTGACTGGTTCGGAAGATGGTTTCATGGAGATTTCCTGCGTTGGTGATAGGAGGCATTCGCCTCATACACATAGGTGAGAATTTCTGCAACAGCAGCGAAGGCCTCAAGCGGAATCAGCGAATCCACTTCAATCAGTGAGAGGATATCAACCAGCTCCGCATCTTCGCGCACTTTAATCCCTTGCGCGAAGGCAATCTGTAAAATCTGCTCTGCCACCGCGCCTTTGCCGCTGGCGGTCACGCGCGGTGCCGCATCTTTGCCGCGCTCATATTCGAGCGCTACGGCCTTCGCCACGCCCTTTGCCGGCGGGGCGGCGGGTGCGCCTTCAGTAAGATCAACAGCCGGTATATTTGACTCATCCGTCATGGTTTTTCCGGGGGTTCCAGCAGTGATACATCGAACGCTCCTGTGAGCAATTCCTGATCCACCCCCATACCGGACTGAGCGGCCGCAAGGTTCTCGGCCATGATTTTATCGTAGATTTCTTTGCGCAGCACCGTGGCATCGGGCGGAAAATCAAACCCGAGCTTCACTGTCTTCCCCCGCACTTCTACTACCGTCAGCTCGATCATATTATTGATAATGATCGATTCACCTATTTTCCGCGAAAGATACAGCATGAGGCACCTACTGGCTGCTTGAACCTACTGGTTTGCGATTCTTACCATATCTGCCCTCCTGCCGCCAGCGGTTATTCGTGGAGGGTCACGGCCACAGCCTGAGCATAAATACTCTATGCATTATTCCCCTTATAGCCCCCCGATAAAGGCCATCAGCGCATCTTCAAGATGGCGCATATAAAACAGCATCATGGTGGAAAACCCGATGATAAGCAGCAGGAAGGAAATGAGAATCTGCGGCGGCAGCATGACAAAGAAAATCTGGAAATTTGGCATGAGCCGGGTGAGCAGCCCGCCCAGCAGGTAAAATACCAGCGAAAAAGCCAGATGCGGGCCAGAGAGCGCCACGCCGATCATGAACGCATCCGCCATTTGCCGCACGAGCAGATGGTTCATATCCCCCACCAGCGGGAAAACACCCACCGGCATGAGGCTGTAACTATCGACAATTCCGCCAATCAAGAGATGATGCAAGTTCAGGGTGAAAAAACATACCAGCGCCGAAAGCGAGAGGAAGTTGCTGACAATGGTGGATTGCCCGCCCTGCGAGGCATCAAACACCGCCGAAAGCGAGAGGGAGGATTGCGCGGCAATAATCGTACCCGCCACCTGCATGGCCGAAAACATCATGCGCACCACGAGGCCGTAAAACACGCCAATCAGAATCTCGCCCACGATAATGAGCATCATGATCGGCACGCTGGTGGGAACGTTGGGCATCTGCGCTTCCAGCAGCGGCGTAAGCATGAGGCTGAAAAGCAGCGCGAACATCAGGCGCACCTGTACGGGTACATAAATTTCTGAAAATCCCGGCGTCACCATCACCATACTGCCGATGCGGCAGAAAATCAGCACAAAGGCATAGACCTGCGTGAGCAAAAAATGGTCAAGAAGGTTGAAGGTCATGAATCATCCGCGGATGCGCTATTCCAGCGTGGCGATGCGGTCATAGAGCTCGTCGTTAAAATCTTTGAGGCGTTCAAGCATGAAAGGCAGGGTCAGCATCATCACAAATACCATGGCGATGATTTTCGGCACGAAGGTAAGGGTCATTTCCTGAATCTGTGTGAGGGCCTGGAAGAGCGAAATAATCAGACCAACGAAAAGCGCGGTCAGCATCATCGGCGCGCCGACAATCATCAAGACCCACAGGGCCCGCCGCGAAATATCGATTACTTCCATCGCTTCCATGGGCTGGTTGTACTCCGGTTCGGCCGGCGTGTAAACCGCGAGAACCTAAATCGGCATGCGGATAATATCCTGATAGGCAGTGATCACCCGGTCGCGCACGGCCACTACGGTGTTGAGTGCCATTTCGGCGTTGGCCACCGCTGTGACGAGGTCGGTAATATCCGCCTTGCCGGCAAGCGCCTGTGTCGAGACGGCCTCACTCTTATAATTCACATCCCGCGCGGAATCGAGCGCGCCGCCCACCAGCTCACGGAAGCTGGGTCCCGTGACCTCTTTGGCGCCTGCATTTGGGATGGTAGTATTTTCCAAAATCTTATCCGCCACGCGCAGCGCATCGCGGTAGGCATTTACGGCATTAGTGGTGCGAATATCGGCCATCGTTTCCCCCTAAATTATCGCATTAGCGAATGATATTAATCCCCTGCGACATCATGTTTTTTGATGCTTCAATCACGTTCAGATTTGCTTCATACCCTCGGCGCGCCTCGCGCATATCCATCATCTCCATGATGGTATTCACATTCGGGGTCAGCACATAACCTTCCGCATTCGCTGCAGGGTTTGTGGGGTCATATTTGCGGTTGAACTGCGAGGAATCCGTACCGATTTTATTCACCTCCACCAGATTCGTACCGGTTTCCCGGTCGAGGTGATCTTTGAAACTGATCGTCTTTCTGCGATAGGGCGCGGAACCAGGTGTCGTGCCGGTAGAATCCGCATTGGCGATATTTTCCGACACCACCCTCAGGCGGCTCGACTGCACCTTCATGCCCGAGGCGGAAATCGCGATTGTATTCATCAAATCCATACTTCATCCCTTTTCTCTGTTAATAGCTATCTGGTACCGAGTGCGGCACTGAACATCTGATTCATTTTGCGGTAAAGCGTCGTTGAAAGCTGATAATTCATCGACACATTGTTGATATTCCCCATCTGCTGCTCGAGCGAAACGCTGTTTTTCACGGGCGTTACCTCATAAGGGTTGCGGATTTTTTCGTCGCGGTAGGGACCCTTAAACTGCCCCACACCCGCCTGATGGACGGGCGAAGTGGTGCGCATTTCCAGCCGGCGCGCCTCAACCTGCGCAAGCTTGCCGAAATCGAGCGGTGTAAGATCCTTGGCCTGATAACCCGGCGTGTCGATATTGGCGATGTTCTGCGATAGCACATTCTGGCGCTGCGCCTGATAACGCATATGCGCATTTGCCATCTTCATCACGGTAATCTGGTTAAAATCCATCACGTCCTTCCCTGGCACCTGCCTGCCCTACCTGCTCAAGCGGCGCGGGGGCACATCCCCGCGTTCTAAGTGGTAGTGCAAAACAGGTGCCAATCGCCGGTGACCTGAGTGTTTGCCAGCTCCCGGACTGGGTCATGAAGATGCTTGCCGATGCCCAGTCTCTTATGATTTTCACAATATAGGCAATTTATACCTATATTGCAAGCAAAAATACGCGAATGTCCACCAGCCTCATAGTTTGGGCAACCAGCCTGTGGTGATTCAGGTTGCTGCGAACAACTTGTTGAGAGGCCGCCACAGATGCGTTAATCATGAGCGAATGCGCGCGGCTGATAGAAACAGCGCATGAGGAACCAGCGCTCCGTTAGCAACAAAGGAATCACCCGTGACAATTTCGGAAATCTGTATTCGCCGGCCGGTGTTTGCGATGGTGGTGAATTTCATCATCCTGCTGCTTGGGCTGGTCAGCTATGACCGGTTGAGTGTGCGCGAATACCCGAATATCGACGTGCCGGTCGTGACGGTGGAAACCAACTATCTGGGCGCTTCGGCCAAGATTATTGAATCGCAGGTCACCAAGCCGCTTGAGGATTCGCTCTCGGGCATTGAGGGGATTGATTTTATCAAATCCATCTCGCGCTCGGAGCAGTCGCAAATCACCGTACAGTTTCGGTTAAGCCGCGAGGCGGATGCGGCGGCAAGCGATGTGCGCGACAGGGTGGCGCGGGCGCGCGGCTTACTACCGGAGGAGGTAGAAGAACCGATTATCGCTAAAGTGGAGGCGGATGCCCAGCCCATCATGTGGTTGTCGCTCAACAGCGACACGCATGACCCGCTTGATGTATCAGAAGCAGCGGATATCATCGTGCAAGATCGCATCCAGACGCTGTCCGGGGTGGCAAGTGTCAGGCTCTTTGCCGAGCGGCGCTACTCCATGCGCATCTGGCTCGACCGCGAGCGCCTGGCGGGCTATAACCTGACAACGCAGGATGTGGAAAACGCGCTGCGCGCGCAGAATGTGGAAATTCCCGCCGGGCGGATTGAGTCGCTCAAGCGCGAATTCACTGTCGTATCGCAGACCGACCTCAACACGCCTGAGCAATTCGGCAATATCATCATGCGCGAGACGGAGGCCGGGCATCTCGTGCGCTTCAAGGATGTCGCGCGGATTGCTTACGGGCCAGAGGAAGAACGCTCGATCGCACGGTTTAATAACCGCCCGGCGATTGCGCTTGGCGTGGTGCGGCAATCGATTGCCAACCCGCTGGATATTTCTAAAGCCATCCGCACGGAACTGCCGCGCATTCAGAAAAACCTGCCCGAAGGCATGACGCTCAACATCGCGTTTGATTCTTCTGTCTTCATTGCCCAGTCGATCAAAAACGTGTTCCACACGATTTTCGAGGCGGTGCTGCTCGTGGTACTCACCATCTTTTTCTTCCTGCGCACGGTACGTGCGACGCTTATTCCACTCGTCACCATTCCCATTTCGCTGATTGGTACGCTTTTCCTCATGTATGTGATGGGTTTTTCGGTCAATACCCTCACCCTGCTGGCACTCGTGATTGCGATTGGCCTCGTGGTGGATGATGCGATTGTGGTGCTCGAAAACATCCACCGCCATATGGAAAAGGGGATGGATGCCGTCCATGCTTCCGTCAAAGGCATGCGCGAAATCGGGTTTGCGGTGGTGGCCATGACCATCACCCTTGCGGCCGTATTTCTACCGGTGGCCTTTACCCCCGGCCGCACCGGCCAGCTCTTTATCGAATTTGCCATGACACTTGCCGGCGCCGTGCTGATTTCCGGCATCACCGCCCTCACCCTCTCACCCATGATGTGTTCGCGCCTGCTGAAAACCGGGCATGAGGAACCGCGCTGGTCACTGAAAATTGAGGGGTGGATTAAACGGCTGGAAGCAGGCTATAGCCGCAGGCTGAATCAGGCAGTGGCCGCACGCAAGCGCGTATTTGCCTTCGCCGCGGCGACATTTGCCTTATGCTTTTTTCTCTTCACCAATCTACAGTCAGAACTCTCGCCGGCGGAAGATCGCGGGGTGATTTTTGCCATCGGCATCGCGCCGGAAGGGTCAACCATTCAGTATAGCGATGCCTATGCAAAACAGATGGAAAAAATCCTGCAATCTGTGCCCGAAGCCAGCTGGAATTTCGTGGCGGTGGGCTTCCCGCTGATCACCCAGACCTTCAGCGTGCTGGGGCTGAATGCGTGGGAGGAGCGCGACCGCTCCAGCCGTGAAATCATCGCTTCCCTCACCCCGCAGCTCTTTGGCATTACCGGTACGCTTAATTTTGCGATTAACCCTGCCTCGCTCGGCCAGAATGCGCGCAGCCAGCCGGTGGAATTCGTGGTGCAGACGACCGAAAGCTACGAGGTGCTGGATGGAATCGTGGCTAAATTGCTTGAAAAAATGCGCGGCAATCCCATGTTTGTCGCACCGGATTCTGACTTGAAACTGAACAAGCCCGAACTGCGCGTGACGATGGATCGCGATAAACTCGCAACGCTTGGGATTGAGGTGGAAGCCGTAGGCCGCACGCTTGAGACCATGCTGGGCGGGCGTAAGGTAACGCGCTTTAAGCGCGGCAGCGAGCAATATGACGTGGTGGTGAAAATTGAGGATGATAAACGCCGCACCCCCACCGACCTCACCGCCATTTATGTGCGTGCAGAAAGCGGGGAGATGATTCCGCTTAGCAATATCGTCACGCTCACCGAAACCGTGGCACCGCGCGAGCTGAACCATTTCAATAAACTGCGCGCGGCGACCCTTACCTCGAACCTCGCCCCGGGCGTGGGGCTTGGGCAGGCGCTCGATTTTCTTGAGCGCTCCGCGCGTGAAATCCGCAGCGATATCCAGACCGATGTAGGCGGTCAAAGCCGTGAATTCCGCGAATCCTCGGCAAGTCTTGGTCTGCTTTTTGGTCTGGCGCTTGCCTTTATTTTCCTTGTGCTGGCCGCGCAGTTTGAAAGTTTCCGCGACCCATTCATCATTCTGCTCACCGTACCGCTCGCTATAGCCGGGGCGCTGCTCGCCATGACACTCATGGGCGTGACGCTGAATGTTTACAGCCAGATTGGCCTCGTGGCGCTGATGGGGCTCATCAGCAAGCACGGAATTCTGATTGTGGAATTCGCCAATCAATTACAGGATGCAGGCAAGAGCAAAATGGAAGCCATTGTCACTTCCTGCTCTATCCGTATGCGGCCGATTCTCATGACAACTGCCGCCACCGTACTTGGCGCATTGCCGCTGGCCATTGCGCAAGGCGCAGGCGCCGAGGCGCGGCAGGCCATCGGCTGGGTGATTGTGGGCGGCATGACCATCGGTACGCTTTTCACCCTCTTCATCGTGCCGAGCTTTTACCTCCTCATCTCCCGCCGCACCCCTTTGCTTGTGATTGATGAATCGCGGATTCAGAACCCCGGATAAAAACAGGTGGCATGACACAAGAGTTGGGTTAAAACCCCTGCATGTTACGAACCGCCACAAGGGTTTTTTATTTCAGCGCCGCCCTCACCCTCGCGCGTGGTGCTATTGCGAATGCCCTGCCCTGCCAACTACCGGAGTAATTTTATGCTTCAGCGTTTTCGCCTTCTTCCCCTGCTCTTTCTCGCCCTTGCCTGCAGTGGGCCTTACCCATACCCCCCGCAATATGTCGCGCCCAGTGAAGTAAGCGCGCGCAGCATCCCCGTGCCGGATGCGGCTTATTCCAGCAAATGGAATGAGGAGATGGAGCATATTATTGCCCTGCAAAAAGATATTACGCCCGAGACAATCGCGCAGATTCGGCAAGAGACCGCAGTGATTCCGGAAATGATCGCCCTGCCGGTACTTGGCGAATCATTCACGGCCGAGGCCTATCCCGCGACCTATGCGCTTTTGCTCAAAACCGGAAGTGACGCCTGGCGCATCGGTGATTATGTAAAAGAATATTGGGGCACCACGCGGCCATGGCTCATGGATTCGCGTATTCAGCTTTACGCCAAACCAATTTACAGCGCCGCCTATCCGAGTGGCCATACGGTGACGAATTTCGTCTGGGCGGAGATTTTGAGTGAGCTGATACCTGCAAAACGCGAAGTATTCTTTGCACGCGCACAGGAAGTAGCCGAGCACCGTATCAAAGGCGGCGCGCATTCGCCCAATGAAGTGATGGGGGGCAAAAAACTCGCCGCTGTGATTGCTGCTGCCATGCAGGATGACCCCGCATTCAGAAAAGATTTCGCCGCCGCCAAAGCCGAGCTTCAAAAGAAGCGCGGACAGCGCTGAGGCTCTGCCCTTACTGAATCACTATTTCCGCAGCAGACGGCTCTGCTCGCGCTTCCATTCGCGCTTTTTGATGGTATCGCGTTTTTCGTATTTGGTTTTGCCGTGAGCGATACCCAGCTGCAGCTTGGCATAGCCACGCGCGTTAAAATAGAGTTTGAGCGGAATCAGCGTGGTGCCGCGCACCTTGAGCAGCCCGGCAAGTTTTTTGAGTTGTCGCGCCGAGACCAGTAATTTGCGCCCGCGCTTGGGCTCGTGATTAAAGCGGTTGCCGTGCTTGAATTCCTCAATATGTGCGTTCCACAGCCACAGCTCCCCGCCCTTGATACTGGCATAGGCATCCGCAATCATTGCGCGGCCTGCACGCAGCGACTTCACTTCCGTACCCACCAGCACCATACCCGCTTCGATGACTTCTTCGATGCTGTATTCAAACCGGGCCTTGCGATTGACGGCAACTGCGCGTTCTTGAGACATGGTCAGATTAATTTCAATTCCACCAGCGCTTCGCGGATCATGGCTTTCGACGCCGCACCGATTTCTACCAGCGGTAGCCGCACCGATGCTTCTGAGCGCTTCAGCAGCGAGGCGGCATATTTCACAGGAGCAGGGCTGGTTTCACAAAACATCGCCTGATGGAGGAGGGTCAGCCGCTCATGGCGATCGCGCGCCTTCAGATAATCACCCGCAAGGCTCAGGCGCTGAATCTCCGCAATTTCCTTAGGCAGCAGGTTGGAGGTCACCGAGATTACGCCGCGCCCCCCCATGGCATTAAACCCCACAGCGGTCATATCTTCACCGGAAAACAGCACCAGCCTGTCCCCCACCAGCCGGCGCAGGGTGCTGACGCGGGCAAGGTCGCCGGTCGCGTCTTTTACCCCGGCGATATTGGGGCAGTCTTCCGCCAGCCGCGCGAGCGTCGCATCGCTGATATTCACCACCGAACGGCCGGGAATATTATAGACAATCACCGGCAATCCGGTCGCTGCTGCTACGGTTTTGAAATGCTGATAAAGCCCCTCCTGCGTGGGCTTATTATAATAGGGCGCAACTACCAGCACCGCATCAGCCCCCGCTTTTTCAGCATGGCGGGTGAAATCCACCGCCTCGGCGGTCGCGTTCGAGCCCGTGCCCGCCATCACCGGCACCCGGCCGCGCGCGGTCTTCACCGTGCGCTCGATAAGGGTTTTATGCTCCTCATGGCTCAAGGTGGGGGATTCACCCGTGGTGCCGCAGGGCACCAGCCCGTCAATCCCTTGGGCAATCTGCCATTCGAGCAACGCCTCAAACGCGGCAAGATCTAGCCCGCCCGCCTTGAAAGGGGTGATGAGTGCGGTGTAAGCGCCCTGTAATTTTTTCTGCATATGCCTGCTTGTAGCCGAATGCTACGGAATGACAAGCAGCGAACATGCCTCTTACTCCCTTCATTAACGCTTTATTAACCATTCTGGGCGTATGGTTAGGGTGAGTGTGTGCGCAAGCCTGCCACAGCTGCGCGTAAATATGGGTGGGGTTCTAAAGCGCACCGGTGATTTCGCAAGCCCCCACACGCTGAAATGAATAAAGTGATGCCGATGACTTCACCTGACGCCAGAGGAACACGCACCATGCCTGCGCGCAAGCCCGCCTCGCGCCGCATCTCACGCCGCCGCGACGGATTTTCGCTGCTTGAGATGGCGATTGTGCTGGCGATTATGGGCGCGCTGCTTTCCGGCGGGCTGCTGGCGGGTGCCGGCATGATCGAGCGCGGGCAATATAGCGCCACGCGCGATGCGCTGGATCAGGCTGCTCAGGCGCTGAATGATTTCAGCACCACCACCGGCCGCCTGCCCTGCGTGGCGTCGCTGAACGCCCTGCCTGCCGACCCGCCTACTGACCCAGCTAATATCAATAGAAGGTTTGGTCATGAAATCACCCCTAATGGTGCCAGATGCAGCACCGACACCAGCGTGCTAGACGGCACCTGGCGCGCGGTGGATGGCTCGCGCATCGTGCGTATCGGCGCGCTGCCCACCCGCACGCTCGGCCTGCCCGACAGCGCCGGGGCAGATGGTTTTGGCAACCGCATTCTCTATGTTGTTACCGAAAGCCTGACTGCCCCTAACAGCCTCACCGACATCAACACCAAGGGCGCCATCGCCGTGATGGATGGCTCTGGCAACGTTATCGTCAACGATGGCGCTCTTGTCGGCGGGGCTGCGTTTTTCCTCGCCTCCGCCGGGGCGGATCGCAAGGGCGGGTTCGGCTTCAAAACCCGCAGCGCTGCCATCCCCTGCGGCACCAGCACCAATCTGGATGTGGAGAATTGCAATTTAAGCTCCACCGATATCACTTTCCGTGATGCGTTATTTAACGACGGCACAGAGGCCGCCCGGCGGTTCGACGATCTTACCAGATGGGCGACGAAATATAGCCTCGGCGTTGTCACCACCGGCGGCGGCTCCAGCCTCTGGGGCAATAATGGCGACAATATCTTCAGCGTCGGCAATGATAACAACACCACCACCGGTAATGTGGGGATCGGGACGACGGCGCCCTCGCAGAATCTGCACGTTTTGTCTTCGGGTGCGGGCAACCAGACCGCTATGCAGATTGGTACCGGGGTTGGCTCGTTATTCCTTACCCATAACTGGGCATCTATATCCTCTAATTTGCGATTTGATGACAACCAATTTCGCTACGAAGCTGCAGGCCCGGGGTCGATGGTAAACATGTCCCCCGCCAATGGCGATATACTTTTCCAGACGGCAGCAAGTGGCGCCGCCGGAGCGGTTGCAACAATAACCGAACGCATGCGCATCACCAGCACCGGCAATGTGGGGATTGGCACGACGGCGCCGGCAGTAGCCTTGGATGTGGCGGGAGGAATACGGCCCGGTTCGCAAACCACAGTCACGGCGTGCGGGCTTGGCTCAGCCAACGGCGAGGGCACGCAGCGCTACAACAGCAGCACTAAGACCATGGAATTCTGCAACGGCACCGCATGGACGGCGATAGGGGGGGGAGCTATGGTATCACGCTACGGGTCAGGCAATCGTTGTCCCTCGGATAATTGGATTGTAACTTGTCAATATCTGCCCGGAGTGGGTCCAGAGGTAA
>CANHAG010000010.1 GCA_947458525.1 Rhodospirillaceae bacterium
GGAAATGTGCTGAAAGACTCGCCCGCCGCGGAAGCGGGGCTGCAAAAAGGCGACCGGATTTTAACGCTCGATGGCAGGGAAATGCGCAGGTTTGATGATATTTCCTCCGCCATGGTCACCAGCATCGGCGCGCCGGTGACACTCGAAGTAAAACGTGGGGACAGGGTATTTTCGCAAGCGATTACCCCGCGCGTGATTGAAGAAACAGACATGCTCGGCAACCCGGTTTCGCGCCCTATCATCGGCATCAGTTCCGAGCAGATTGTCTATCAGAATGTGGGGCTTGCGACTGCCCTTGCCGAGGCGGTGCGCCGCACCTATGGGCTATGCGTGGCGTCACTCAAAGTGCTGGGGCAGATGGTGACTGGCGAACGAAGCGTGGAAGAGCTGAAAGGCCCGGTGGGCATTGCCAAGCTCTCTGGCGACGCCACGCAGCAGGGCGAGACTTTATCAGAAACCGTGCGCACGGTGCTGTGGTTTATTGCGCTGCTTTCGGCCAATCTTGGGCTTATCAACCTCTTTCCTATCCCTATGCTTGATGGCGGGCATCTTACGTTTTACGCGGTGGAAGCGGTGCGCGGCCGCCCGATGGCGGAGCGGTTTCAGGAATTTGGCTACCGGGTGGGTGTTGTGTTTATCGTGACACTCATGGCCTTCACTCTCTATAACGATCTGCGGCAGTTGATTTTCTAGATGCGTCACTCACCCACCAGTATCTTCACGCACAGGCTCTTGACTGCCCTGCCGGTTATGCTTGCGCTTATCTTCAGTACTGCTGCCGCACTGGCGCAGGAAGTTGAGGCCATTAAGGTAGAGGGCAATCAGCGAATTGAGGCCTCCACGATTGAGACTTATCTCGGGCTGGAACGCGGCAGTGATGCCTCGGCTTACGACCTCGATCTGGCCTTCAAACGGCTTTACGATACGGGGTTTTTCTCCGATATCCGCCTCACGCGCGAGGGTGGCACGGTAATCGTCAACGTGACGGAAAACCCGAGCATCAACCGCGTGGTGTTTGAGGGCAATGACCGCATCAGCACCGAAGATCTCGAGAAAGAAATCACCCTGAGGGCGCGCTCCATCTATAGCCGCACCCGGGTGCAGCAGGATTTGAAGCGCCTGCTGGATGTGTATCGGCGTAACGGGCGCTACTCGGCGGAAATCACCCCGAAGATTATTCCGCTCGAGCAGAACCGGGTTGATCTCGTCTATGAAATCAACGAGGGGCCTGAGGCAACCATCCGCAAAATCACCTTCATCGGCAATGAGGCATTCTCCTCGTCGCAGCTTGAAACCGTGATCACTTCGGAAACTACCACCTGGTATAAATTCTTAAGCGATAACGATAAATACGACCCTGACCGGCTGCTGTTTGATCAGGAAGTGCTGCGGCGCTTTTATTTCGAAAATGGCTTTGCCGATTTCAAGGTAGTATCCGCCATTGCCGAGCTTTCACCCACCCGCGATGCGTTTTATGTCACCTTCACGGTCGAGGAAGGGCCAGTTTACCGCTTCGGAAAAATTGATACCTCCACTACTCTCGATGAAAAAAAGGTCGGTAATCTCAAGGAATTCATCACGACCAGAACCGGAGAAATCTATAACGCCACTGAGATTGAGGCGAGTATTGACGCCATGGTTGCAGCGCTTGGGGATAAAGGATTTGCGTTTGTGGATATTGATCCCGTCAGCAACCGTGACATTAAGGAAAAAACCATTGACCTCACCTATAAAATTTCCGAAGGGCCGCGGGTTTATGTGGATCGCATCACTATTTTCGGCAACGTGCGCACGCTTGATGAAGTGATCCGCCGCGAATTTCAATTGAGCGAGGGAGATGCCTACAGCACCAGCAAGCTCAAGCGCAGCGAAGAACGGCTTAACCGGCTGGGATATTTCGAAAAAGTAGTGGTGCAGAATACGCCCGGTGATGCACCGGATAAAACCAATATCGATGTGGAGGTGCAGGAAAAATCGACCGGCGAAGTCACGTTCGGTGCCGGATTCTCAACCGCGGATGGCGCGCTGCTTGATGCCGGCATTAAGGAACGCAACTTCCTTGGGCGTGGGCAGGAAGTTACCTTGCGCGGATTGCTGGCGCAGGAACGCTCGCAAATACAGCTCGGCTTTACCGAGCCTTACTTCCTTGACCGCGACCTTGCCGCCGGGTTCGACCTTTACTACACCACCCAGAACCTGCAGGATCAGGCTTCCTTCAACCGCGATGCCGCCGGGGTGATTCTGCGTGCCGGCTTTGCATTGAGCGAAGACTGGCGCTATCAGGCGCGTTACAGCCTTGAGAGCAGTGATATCACCAATGTGCGAGAGGATGCTTCGGTTTTCGTTAAAGAACAGGCGGGCAAAAACCTTACCTCGGCCATTGGCCAGTCATTTTTCTATGACAAGCGCGATAATCCGCGCAACCCCACCTCCGGTGCGTATGCGCGCATCAATCAGGATCTGGCAGGGCTTGGGGGAGATGACCGCTTCATCCGCAACGAGTTGCTCTCATCTTATTACTATCCTTTCGCCAAAAAATGGATCGGCGGCGCCACGTTCAGCGGTGGGAATATCACCGGACTTGGGGAGGATGTGCCTATCAGCCAGCGCTATTTCATCGGCGGCCAGCAGTTCCACGGCTTCCAGACCGCAGGCATCGGCCCGCGCGACCTTTCCACCGACGACGCGCTGGGCGCGAATAATTACTATATCGCCACGGGTGAGGTGAAATTCCCGGTCGGTCTGCCGGATGATCTTGGTGTCAGTGGCGTGACTTTTCTGGATGTAGGCAGCGCCTGGGGGATTGATAATAGCGGCTCTACCATTGCCGATAGCGCGTCTTTGCGCGCTGCTGCCGGGTTTGGTGTGGCCTGGGCCTCGCCCTTTGGCCCCATACGGATAGATTTCTCTAACGCGTTCCTGAAGGAAGACTATGACCGCACCGAAACCGTACGTTTTGGTTTTGGCACTAGATTTTAATACAGGAATCGGGCATGGTGCCCCTCGTTTTTTAACCTTTAACCCTAAAAAGAGGTTTTTTATGAAGCAGTTTTTACTATCCCTGCTGGCTGTTTTGGCCATCTCGGTATTCGCCTTGCCCGCGCAAGCAGAAACAAAGATCGGTATCGTCAATATCCAGAAAATCATGAATGACTCCACCGCGGCCAAATCGGTGCGCGACCAGCTGCAGAACAAGCAGAAAAGCTTTCAGGCAGAACTCAATGCCAAAGAAAAAGAACTGCTGAAAGAAGATCAGGAACTGGTGAAGCAGCGCGCCAATATGGACAAGGCAGCGTTTGAGGCAAAAGTGAATGCCTTCCGCGAGAAAGCTGCCAAGGCACAAGGCGATATCCGCACGAAAAAAGCATCGCTTGATCAGGTCTTTTCTGCTGCGCTTGAGCAGATTCAGACAGCAGTGATTGATATCACCTCGGAAGTGGCCAGAGAAAAGCAGCTTACCCTTGTGATTTCTTCAGCGCAGGTGCTCTATGGCGATCCCTCGCTCGATATCACCGATGAAGTGCTGAGCCGGCTGAATAAAAAGCTTGGTTCAGTACCGCTGAAATTTTAACGTCACAGGCACGCGGTCATGGTCGATGCACGGTTTTACGTGAATCGCGGGCCTTTTTCCGCCGGTGCCCTCGCCGAACTGACGGGGGCAGAGCTGGTGCATGGCGCGCCAACGCTAGCGCTGGTTGATGTCGCACCGCTGGATGAGGCAGAGCCTGCGCATATCAGCTTTTTTGACAATACCAGATACCGCCCGCAATTTCAGAAAAGCCGCGCGGGCGCATGTTTTGTCAGACGTAAGTTTGCAGCAGAAGCTCCGCCCGGTATGGCGCTGCTTCTTACCGAAGACCCCTACCGCGCTTATGCGCTTGCCGCGCAGCAATTCTATCCCGTTGCGCAGAAGCGGGTAGCCACGCAGATTGCACCTTCTGCCGTGATTGATGCAAGCGCAACGCTTGGGGATGGGGTGGTGGTTGCGCCCGGCGTTGTCATTGGCGCGCGGGTCACGATCGGCGCGGGCACCCATATCGGCGCCAACAGCGTGATAGGAGACGGCGTGGAGATTGGCGAAGACTGCCAGATTGCCGCCCTCGTTGGCCTCAGCCACTGTCTGATTGGCCACCGCGTGATTCTGCACCGCGGGGTGCAGATCGGGCAGGACGGGTTCGGGTTCGCACTCGGGCGCGGCGGACATGTGAAGGTGCCCCAGCTTGGGCGCGTGCGCGTGGAAGATGATGTGGAAATCGGTGCCAACACGACCATTGACCGCGGCACCGGACCGGATACGGTCATCGGTACCGGTAGCAAGATCGACAATCTGGTGCAGATCGGGCATAACGTGCAGGTGGGTGCGCATGCGGTGCTCGTTGCTCTGTGCGGTATTTCCGGTTCGGTACGGATAGGCAGTGGCGCGATTATCGGCGGGCAGGCAGGCGTGGTGGGGCATATCACGATTGGTGCAGGTGCGCGCATTGCCGCCCAGTCCGGCGTGGGGCAGGATATTCCCGCCGGTACCAGCTATGGCGGCACACCTGCTGTGCCTATTCGCAACTGGCACCGGCAGAGTTTCACCTTGGCAAAACTCGCCAAAACGGATCGAGGCGCTCATGACAACGATGACTGAATTTTCTACCGACCCCAAGCTTCCCATGCTGGATACGAACGGCATCAAGGAGATGATTCCGCACCGCTACCCGTTTTTGCTGGTAGACAGAATCGTCAATATCATGCCCGGCCAGCAGGCGGTGGGCATCAAGAATGTCACGAGTAATGAGCCGTTTTTTCCCGGCCATTTCCCGAATCACCCGGTCATGCCGGGGGTGCTGATTATCGAATGCATGGCGCAGACTACCGCCGCGCTTGTGGTCTATACGCTGGGCGAGGAAGCCAAGGGTAAAGTGGTGTATTTTATGAGCGTTGATGAGGCGCGTTTTAGAAAACCCGTAGTACCGGGTGATACGCTGCGTATCTTGTGCAAAGTGTTGCGTAACCGCGCGAATGTCTGGAAATTCACCGCCGAAGCGCGGGTGGAAGATACCGTCGTGGCCGAGGCCACCTATGCCGCCATGATCATGAACGAGAAGGGCGCGTGATGAGCCTGATTCACCCCAGCGCCCTGATTCACCCGGAAGCCACGCTGGCAGAAGATGTGCGCGTGGGCGCATTCAGCGTCATCGGCCCGAAAGTAAAACTCGCCAGAAACGTCACGCTGCATAGCCATGTGGTGGTGGAGGGCGATACCACCATTGGCGAGGGAACAGAAATCTTTCCCTTTGCCGTGATAGGCCACTGCCCTCAGGATAAAAAATTTCACGGTGAATCTTCCCGTCTCATCATCGGCGCGCACAATAAAATCCGCGAGCATGTGACCATGCATCCGGGCACGGAAGGCGGCGGTGCCATCACCCGCATCGGCGATCACTGCCTGTTCATGGTTGCTTCTCACGTTGCGCATGACTGCCAGATTGGCGACCATGTCATCCTCGCCAATAACGCGACACTTGCCGGCCATGTGGTGGTGGGCAGCGGCGCGATTATCGGCGGGCTTTCGGCCGTGCATCAGTTCGTACGCATTGGCGAGTTCGCGTTTATCGGGGGTATGTCGGGCGTGGAGAAAGACGTGATTCCCTACGGCACCGTCAAGGGCGAGCGCGCCTCGCTGGATGGATTGAACCTTGTGGGGCTTAAGCGCCGCAACGTACCGCGCGAGCAGATCCACGCACTTCGCCGAGCGTTCAGGGAAATTTTTCTGGGTGAGAACGGCACGCTTGCCGAGCGTGCGGCTTCCTTGAAATCTGACTCTCCGGGCGCAGAAGCTGCCGCGCTGATTGATTTTATTCTTGCAGATACTTCCCGCGCCATCTGCACCCCATCTGCGCGCGATAAACTCACCGATCTGGAGGCGGCGTAATGGCACTGGCCGAGCCGCAGTCTGCGCCACTGCCCAAGCTTGGCATCATCGCCGGCATGGGCGAGTTACCGCGCGTGCTGATTGAGGCCTGCGAACAATCTGACCGCCCGTTTTACGTGCTCGCGATTGAGGATGCGGCGGAGGAAGAAACCGTCATCCGCGCCCATGGGAATTACAGCTGGATTCGCCTCGGCGCCATTGGTAAAGCGCTCGATATTCTGGAGCGCGAGGGGGTGAGCGAACTGGTCATGGCCGGGCGGGTGGTGCGCCCGCGTATCAGCGCGCTTCGGCCAGATCTCAAAGCCACCAAGCTGCTCGCCAAGGTCGGCTCACACCTGTTTTCGGGCGATAATGAACTGCTCAGCGGCATTGTGAAGTTTCTCGAAGAAGAAGGGTTCCGCGTGGTGGGGGCGGAACATATTGTGAAAGATATTTTAGCGCCCGAAGGGCTTATTGGATCAATTTACCCCGATAAAAAATCGCAAGCCGATATAGAATTCGGGGCGCGGATTGCGCGGGCAATTGGCGAGCTGGATGTAGGGCAGGCCGTGATCGTTCAGAACCATCAGGTGCTGGGGGTGGAAGCGGTGGAGGGGACAGATGCGCTGATTACCCGCGCCAGCCTGCTGAAATCGGAAGAAAAAAGCGGCGTGCTGGTGAAGGTGAAAAAACCGCAGCAGGAAGGGCGGGTGGATTTACCCACCATCGGGTTACCAACGGTGGAACTGGTCGCCAAATCGGGCTTTGCGGGCATTGCGCTGCAGGCCGGTGCTTCGCTCATTCTCAACCGCAGGGAAGTGGCGCGGCGCGCCGATCAGCTGGGTATTTTCATCATCGGCTTCAGCATCCTTGAATAATGGTATGCGTGCTTTGAGTCGTCACTTTTTATTTGTCATTCCCGCGCAGACGGCGATCCAGCAGAAAAAAATCTTGCCCCGCCAACGCGCAACACTCGGTTCCCGCGTATGCGGGAGTGACTTGGGGTGGGCTGGTGCCAGGGTCTTACCATGACCAGCGCACCGCAGATTTACCTGATTGCGGGCGAAGCATCAGGCGACCAGCTTGGAGCGTGGCTCATGGAAGCCATGCGCCGGATGCGGCCTGATCTGCGCTTCACCGGCATCGGCGGCAGCGCCATGCGCGCAGTGAGCGGGTTTGAAACATTCTTTCCCAGTGAGGAAATTGCGCTCATCGGGTTTGCAGAAATTATCCCGCATATATTTCGGCTGAAGCGCCGCATACGCGAAGCGGTGCGCGATATTGAAACGAAACAGCCCGCACTCGTCGTCACGATTGATGCGCCGGGCTTCTGTTTCCGCGTAGTGCGAATGCTGAAAGCGCTTGGTCATGTGCCGCATACGCACTTTGTGCATGATGTTGCCCCCACTGTCTGGGCTTACCGGCCGGAGCGGGCGGAGGAAATCGCCCCGCTTTTTTCGCATCTTCTTGCCCTTTACCCGTGCGAGCCGCCTTATTTCACACGTGCTGGCCTGCCCGCCACTTTCACCGGCCACCCGTTCGCCTGGTGGTGGCGCGAGAAGGGGGATGGCGCCCGCTTTCGCCGTGCCTATGGGCTGAAGCCGGAGGGCAGGATCCTCGCCCTTTTCCCCGGCAGTCGTATGGGAGAGCTGAACTATCACCTGCCCGTCTACCGCGACACGGTGGCGGCGCTGGCGGCTCGAATTCCTGATCTTGAACTGGTGATGCTCGGGCGAGAAGAGCACCGGGAATATCTGAAAGAAACCATGAAGGACTGGGCGCTGCCCGTGCATCTCATTCAGGCGGAAGATAAACGCGGCATGTTCGCTGCCGCCACGGCAGCACTTGCCAAATCCGGCACGGTAAGCCTTGAATGCGCTCTGGCCGGCCTGCCGGCTGTGACCGCCTACCGCGCCCATCCGCTCACCGCCTGGTATGTAAGGCGCAAGGTAAAAATCCCTTATGCCAATATGGCGAATATTCTTATGCAGCGCTTCGTGGTGCCGGAATTTATTCAGGAAGATTTTACTACAGAAAATCTAACCACCGCACTTACGCCCCTGTTGACGGATGACAAGGCGCGTAAGGCACAGCTACAGGCGCTCGCAGAAATCGCGACGATGCTGGGTGCGAATGATGCAACTTCCCCCAGCGACAAAGCCGCCGCTATTGTGCTTTCTATGCTGCCTTGAGCAGTTTGACCGTGTGATCGTAATCAAAAAGATTGAGCAGCAGGCGCAGCGCCTGACCCCGCGGGGCGGTAAGATCCGGGTCTTTGCTCAGATATAGCTTTACATCATCACGCGCAGTGGTGACGAGCGCGGTATCCTCCATAATCGACGCAAAATGGAAACTGGGCAGACCCGTCTGGCGTGTGCCGAGCACATCCCCCGCCCCGCGCAGTTTCAGATCTTCTTCGGCAATCCGGAACCCATCATTGGTTTCGCGTAAAATTGAAAGCCGCGCTTTGCCATGCTCGGAAATCGGTGTGTGGTAAAGCAGCACGCAGCTGGAAGCCGCCCTGCCCCGCCCCACCCTGCCGCGCAGCTGATGCAGCTGGGCAAGGCCGAAACGCTCCGCCTGCTCGATAATCATGATGGTGGCTTCCGGCACATCCACCCCCACTTCAATAACAGTGGTGGCAACAAGCAACTGCAACTCACCTTCGGCAAACTCGCGCATCACCCGCTCGCGCTCGGCCACTTTCATTCGCCCATGCACGAGGCCAGCTTTCTCGCCAAAATGCGTGCGCAGCATGGTCAGGCGTGCTTCTGCCGCAGCGATATCCGCTTCTTGCGTTTCCTGGTCAAGTTCCGTTTGCGGCACCTCAATCAGCGGGCAGACCCAGTAGGCTTTCTGACCCCCGGCAAGCACGCGCCCAAGCCCTTCCACCACATCACTCAACCGCTCAATCGGCACGGCGCGTGTATCAATCGGCTGGCGGCCGGGCGGTTTTTCGGCAAGAATACTCACCTCCATATCGCCGTAATACGTCATGGCGAGGCTGCGCGGAATTGGCGTAGCCGTCATTTGCAGAATATGCGGCGAAAGCCCTTTTTCTGTCAGCTGCAGCCGCTGTTCAACACCGAACCGGTGCTGCTCATCCACCACCAGAAGTGCGAGTTTATGAAACGTGACTTCTTCTTGAAACAGCGCATGGGTGCCAATCACGAGATCCGCTTCTCCCGCTGCCATCGCCGCGCGCGCCTTTGCTTGCGCGGGCTTGCTCATTTTGCCGCTCAGGAATATCAGCCGTAGCCCTAATTTTTCTGCCAGCGGCGTCAGAGTTTTTTCATGCTGGCGCGCCAGCAGATCGGTCGGTGCCATGAAAGCGGCCTGATAGCCCGAGGCCGCCACTTCCGCCATGAGCGCAAAGGCAAGAATGGTTTTGCCGCTGCCTACATCACCCTGCAACAGGCGGATCATGCGGTGGCCGGAGGCAAGATCGGCCATCATCTCGGCCAGTGCCGCTTCCTGCGCATTCGTGAGGGTGAAGGGCAAGGCGGCACGCAGCCGCGCATGAAGCGCTGCATCCGGCGTAATTGGATAGGTGGCGTTACGTTGCTGATGCTGGCGCGAAAGCCCCAGTGCCAGCTGATGCGCCAGTAATTCGTCATAAGCCAGACGGCGGCGCGCGGGCGTGGCCAGCGTGAATTCCGGCGCCGTTGGCCGGTGCAGCGTTTTAAGAGATGAAAGCCAGTCGCCCCAGCCTTCGCGCGTAATCAACGCAGCGTCCAGCCATTCCGGAAGGGGGGTGGCCAGTTGCAGCGCCTGCTCCATAAGCCTGAGAAGCACGCGCTGGCTGATGCCAAGCGTAAGCGGATAGACCGGCATCACCCGCAAAATCTCGGCGGCGCGATGCGGCGGCACCACCATGTCGGGATGTGCCATAATCTTCCGCCCGTCATACCATTCCACCGTGCCGGAGATAAAACGCCGCTCCCCCACCGGCAGCTGCTTCAGCAGATAGTCGCCCTTCACATGAAAATAATTCAGAGTGAGGATGCCCGACACATCCCGCGTCATCACACGGTAAGGCATGCGTGGCCGGTTCGGTGGCGGTGGGCGGTGCTCGGCAACATCTACTTCGAGCGTCACAAGGCTTCCCGCCTCCGCGCGGGCAATGCTTGTAACCTGCCTGCGATCTTCACAGCCGGTCGGCGCATGTATCAGTAAATCACGCAAGACCGGTTCATATTCCTGCTCACCCAGCATGGGGCGCGGCGGGGTAAGCAGGCGCATCAGCGCTTTATGCGTGACCGGCCCCACGCCGCGTAACCCTGCAACCGAGCGAAAATAAGGGTAAAGCGAAGAAGGCCGCAGCCGAGGCATCACTGCCCCAGCTCAATCAGTTGATTGCGCTCGTCCTGATCAAGGGCAAGGAGGATATCTTCCGAATCCTCAAGCGAGGCCTCAGGATCACGGCCGCTTAACATGCTGAAGGCAATGCTCACCGTTACCGAGAAGTCGGGCTTATCGCCAAAATCAAGCCGGTGCGAGCGAATGAGCCAGCGCAGCCGGTTCAGCACCACCCGCGCCGCGTCGCGGTGCAGATCGGGCAGGAATATCGCCACCATATGGTCATTCAGCACACACACCACATCATCCGCACGGAAAATACCGCGGCAGCAGTTAATTACATGTTTCAAAAGCGTCACACAGGCTTCCCTGCCGTAACGCGCAATGGCCTTGGAGTGGCGATCCATCCGCAGAATTGCAAAGGCGGCCTCGCGCTCATGCGTGCTGAGATAGTTCTGCAGACTGGCAAAATAAAGCCGCGCCGTTTCCCGGTCAGGTATGCCGGTTGCCGCATCAATCACCATGCTGCCTTCGAGTTGATTTTTCAGAAACTCCCGCATCTGCGTTTTGGCGCGCTGCTCACGCTCATTGGGAAGTACGAGCTGAAACCAGGAGAGATTATCGCGCGATTCGGTGCGGCTTAAACTCACCGGTGCTGTAAATTCATCCCCCAACCGGTGCTTCAGGCGGAACTCACGAATCTTCAGCACCGCATCGCCCAGATCGGGCGCACCCGGCTCGAACTCCACCAGCTCGCGCAGCGCATCGGAAGTTTTCTTGCCAAGCACCGTATCAAGCGGCAGGGTTTTCAGCTCGTCTGGCCTGTAGCCTAAAATCTCGGCAGCCTGATCGTTTACGTCCTGAATATACCATTGCTTGCGCGCGTCATCCTGCGTCAGGGTTATGACCCCGTCTCCTATCGGCGTGTTTGCTGCAAGCGTTTGCTCATCCATGGTGTCTGCCTCTTGTCAATCGCGCTAAAAAGACTATTTTGCACGGCCTGACCGCAAGCGAAAGATTACATGGAAACCACCGCCGCCGCAATGAAAGACCGCCTGAACCGCCTGCGCTATCGCAGCTGGCACCGCGGCTGCAAGGAAACCGACCTGATTTTAGGTGGTTATGCCGACCAGTATCTTGACCGTCTGACCCCCGAACAACTTACGCTTTTCGAGGCTTTTTTAGAGGAAGAAGATGCCGATATCTGGCACTGGCTGACCGAAAAGTCACAACCGGAAAAAACTGAATACCTGCCCCTGCTTGGTGTATTGCGAACGGTGCGATGCGCGGGCTAGAAACTTTACCCAACCCCTTTACTGCGGGCATGGCGCGTCGTGTAGAGCGCGTAGCCTTTGCGGCTTATGGCGAGTTACTGGCCGGGCTGATTGCCCGAACAAAGCGTCCTGTGGCGATCATCGTGCCGCGCGATAAAGACATGGAGATGCTCGCCGGAATATGCCGTTTTTTCGCGCCGCAGCTTGATGTTCTGACCCTGCCCGCGTGGGATACGCTGCCTTACGACCGGGTGTCACCCAGCGCGGAAATCATCTCTGAACGTGTAGCATGCCTGAGCCGGCTTGCGGCCGGGGTTTCTTCGCCGCTGCTTCTCATCACTACGGTTTCTGCCGCAAGCCAGCTCCTGCCGCCGCCATCCGTATTTCAGCACCATCATTTTACCTTAAGGTCGGGCAAGCAGATTGACCGCGAAGCCCTCACCCGTTTTCTGGAAGCGGAAGGTTACCAGCGCAGCGGCAAGGTGATGGAAATGGGCGAATATGCCGTGCGCGGCAGTATTCTTGATATTTTTCCAAGCGGTGCGGCCTTCGGCCTGCGGCTTGATTTTTTTGGTGATGAGCTGGAATCACTCAGAAGCTTCGACCCCCTCACCCAGATTACAGAAAAAGATGTTGCGCAATATCGCCTGCTGCCGCGCGGCGAGCTGCAGCTGAGTGCAGAGACTATCGCGCGGTTCCGCACCAGTTACCGCGAGCTTTTTGGCGCGGTCACGCGCGAGGATCCGCTCTATGAATCCATTTCTGCGGGAAGGCC
>CANHAG010000011.1 GCA_947458525.1 Rhodospirillaceae bacterium
AGGGTCTGCATCACTCCATATGCTGGCCGCCATTGACCGAAAGCGTCTCGCCGGTGATGAAGCCCGCCTCGTCTGCCGCTAAGAAACATACTGCGCGGGCAATTTCAGCCGGGCTGCCTAGTCTGCCCACCGGGATCTGTGCAATAATTTTCTTGAGCACTTCCTCGGGCACTGCTTTCACCATATCCGTCTCGATATAGCCGGGCGCCACCGCATTGACGGTGATGCCTTTATTCGCGCATTCACGCGCGAGGGATTTGGTAAAGCCGAACACGCCCGCTTTGGCGGCGGAATAATTAGTCTGGCCAAACTGGCCGAGCTGGCCGTTAATCGAGCTGATGGTGATAATGCGCCCATAGCTGCGCGCACGCATGCCCTCAATCACCGCGCGGCACATATTGAACAGGGATTTGAGGTTGGTGTCGATCACCCCGTCCCAGTTATCTTCGGTCATTTTATGTAAAAACCCGTCGCGCGTGATGCCGGCGTTATTGACAAGAATATCGACTGGCCCAATCTCCGCCTCTACTTTTGCCACACCTTCCTGACATTCGTTGAAATTCGCCACGTCGAACTTATAGACGGCAATGCCGGTTTCTTTTTTGAAGGCCTGCGCGGCTTCATCATTTCCGTGATAGCTGGCCGCCACTTTGCAGCCTGCTTTTTTCAGATCAATCGCAATCGCGCGCCCAATGCCGCGCGTTCCGCCGGTAACTATCGCAATTCTGTTTTTCATACTCTTGGTTTCCCCAATTCGTCGTTTTGTAAATTCGTCAATTCGTCAAATTCTCTCCACGCACATCGCAATACCCATCCCGCCGCCGATACAGAGCGTGGCGAGGCCTTTTTTTGCATCCCGCCTGCCCATTTCATGCAGCAGGCTGGTGAAGATGCGGGCACCTGATGCGCCAATCGGGTGGCCGATGGCAATGGCGCCGCCATTGACATTGACCTTGGCCGTGTCCCACCCCATGCCGCGATTCACCGAAATGGCCTGCGCTGCAAACGCCTCATTCGCTTCGATGAGATCGAGGTCTTTCGCTGCCCAGCCCGCTTTTTCGAGCGCCTTCTTGGAAGCCGGAATCGGCCCCGTGCCCATGATAGCCGGATCCACCCCCGCTGTTGCCCATGATTTGATCGTGGCAATGGCCTTAAGCCCGCGCCGTTCGGCCTCGCCGCGTGTCATCAGCACTACTGCGGCCGCCCCGTCATTAATGCCGGAAGCATTGCCCGCGGTCACCGACCCATCCGGCTTGAAAGCGGGGCGGAGTTTGGCAAGCCCTTCCGCCGTCGTATCGGGGCGGATGAATTCGTCTTTCTCCACCACCACATCACCCTTTTTGCTTTTGATGGTGATGGGAATAATTTCTGCCGCAAATTTCCCATCGCTTTGCGCTTTGGCTGCTTTCTGCTGGCTGGCGGCGGCAAATGCGTCCTGCTCCTCGCGGGTAATCTGGAATTGCTGGGCGATATTTTCCGCCGTAATCCCCATATGGTAATTATTGAAACTATCCCACAGCCCGTCTTGAATCATAGTATCGATCATTGTGCCATTCCCCATTTTCACGCCGTTTCTAAGCTGCATGGCGTGGGGCGACTGGCTCATGGAT
This sequence comes from Rhodospirillaceae bacterium, assembly GCA_947458525.1. GTDB lineage: Bacteria > Pseudomonadota > Alphaproteobacteria > Rickettsiales > UBA3002 > JAFLDD01. The sequence continues at coordinate 1,611 of CANHAG010000011.1, forward strand.
TCCTGACCACCGGCGATCACAATCGTGGCATCGCCCGCCGCAATCGATTTCATTCCTTCCGCCACAGCGCGAAGGCCTGAGCCGCAGACCTGATTAATCGTATAGGCGGTGGATTCTTTCGAAAGCCCCGCATGCATCGCCGCCTGACGCGCCGGGTTTTGCCCTACGCCTGCGGTCAGTACCTGCCCTAAAATCACTTCTGAAACTTCTTCGGGCGTGAGCTTGCTGCGCGCGAGCAGCTGCGTGATGACCTCTGCCCCCAGCTGCGCGGCAGAAAATGTGGCCAGCCCGCCAGAGAAATTCCCTACCGCGGTGCGTACCGCATCCACAATCACGATGTCATGTTTACTGGTCATGAGCGTCTCCTTTTCGCGCTGCCGGTTGATGTTAGATTTCGTGTAAGTGATGCGCAAGCGAATGTAAAGCCGCCATGCCGCGCTGCACTAAAACTTTTCTTCCAGCCAGCCTGCCACAGGCTCCCAGCATTCCTTCCGGGCTTGGCTGCCCACCACCATACTGACATGGCCGCTTTCGGGCATGCGTACGTCGCAGCGCGCAAGCAGGCGGGTAAGGGGGCGGGCGGTGCCAACCGGCACAATCATATCATGTTTGGGGATGAGGGCGAGGGCAGGGCAGGGGATGGATTCTGGCGCAATCCACCGCCTGCCGACTTTCCATTGCTGACGCGCGAGGATATTGCCCTGCGGCCAATCCACAAAGCATTCCTCAGCTACGTTCTGCGTCAGCGGTACGCCGTCATTCACCCATGCTTCCACCGCGAGGAAATGTTTACGCGCTGCGCCAGTCGTGGTCAGAAACTTTGCGTATTTTTTCTGCACATGCCATGGGTTGATGAGGTGAAATAACGTCTGCGTCACGATGGGGGGCACGGGGTTAAAGCCCCGGATGACGCTTCGCAGCATGGTCTGGGCGTTGGGGTCGAGCAGCACGCGCGGCGTATCCTCCGCCGCAAAATCCCACGGGGTGGCAAGCAGTATCAGCCCATCTACCAGAAAACTTGCAAGCTGCGCCATGGCAACCGCGAAAATGCCCCCCATACAGTAGCCGGCAAGGGTAATAGGCCCCTCATGTGCCGCACGCAGCGCTTGTAATGCCGGGATGGCATAGGCCGTGATGTAATCACCGGTGGTGAAATCTTCCTCTGCCGCGCCCGGGCTTCCCCAATCGAGCATCAGCGGGCGGTAGCCTTGTGCCGCCAGATATTCCGCCAGCGATGCACCGGGGTAAAGATCGAGCACATAAAATTTATTGATGAGCGATGGCACCATCAGCACCGCCACGGCATCTACCGCTTCTGGCGCCAGATCCAGTAGTCGCGCGCTGCCCTGCTGCCACAGCACGCGGTATTTTTTTTCAGGCCGCTGATACTGCGCGCTGGTATAGGCCGCTACACCCTCCAGAAATTCCCGGGTCTGCTGGCTGGATTCCTGAGTCAGCGCCTGAAAGAATTCAGGATTTTGCCCGAGCAGGTTTTTGAGTGCCTCGCTTTGCCCGGCGACGAGGCTTTGCCACTGATCCAGCAGCGCGCTGGCCTGCGCTTCCAGCGGGTGACGGGGGCGCGGCAGAAAGGGCGTCCACGCGTTCCACCAATCCTGCGAGTTGCTGCTCCAGCCGTGTGAGGCGCTGTTCCAGACGCCTGCTTGCATCATAGCGAGCATGAGATGCATCGGCAGTGTGTCGGGGGGAATCATGCGTGCCTCGTTCGGGCTTGTTCGGGTTCATGGCGGCAAGCGCCGAAAGCATGGCCTTGATCGCATCCGGATGGGTCATCTGTTGCTGCAGCATTTCCTGCCACCGGCGCAGGAATGCCTGAGCTTCGGCGGCTGTATCGCGCGTTTTCATATCGTCTTGCCAAAATTATCTGAATCCTATAAACGGGTTCTTCACGAAAAACAAGGTAGCAACGTTATGAAAAAACCCGCACAATCTGAACCCATCGTCATCAAGAAATACGCTAACCGCAGGCTTTATAACACCGATACCTCAAGCTATGTCACGCTTGATGACTTGTGCGAGATGGTGAAGGAAGGGGCCGAGTTTATTGTCTATGACGCAAAATCCGGCGAGGATCTGACCCGCCAGATTCTAACCCAGATTATTTTCGAGCAGGAATCGCGCGGGCAGAATCTGCTGCCAATCAGTTTCCTGCGCGATATTATTGGGTTTTACGATAATTCGCTCAAAGATTTTGTGCCTGCATATCTTGAAACCGCGATGCAGACCTTCCTTAAGAATCAGGAAAAAATGCGCGAATATATGCTGGGGAACAAAGCCGCCGCTTCCGGTGCGATAGATCCGTTCGGTCAGGTGGCGCATCAGCTGGAAGAAATCGGCAAGCAGAATATGGAATTCTTTACCAAGGCGTTCTCGATGTTCACGCCTTTTACCGGTGAGAATCCGCCGAAGAAAAAATAAAAGTAACTTTAATTAAAATTAATTTACACTTGAACCTTTGTTACAAAGGTTTTAAGTTGCGTGCAATCTTGCAAACTCTGGTTGTGTTTTTCGTCTCAATTAATTAGTATCGCATACAAGTATCCTGATGAATCACTCTCTGCCAGTCTCAAAGACAATCGATCCCGCAGTCACCGCGCCCGGTCATGCGCACCCGGTGGATGTGCATGTGGGCAGGCGTCTGCGCCTCAGGCGTACCATCATGGGCTTAAGTCAGGACTCAATCGGCAAAGCCATTGGCGTGACGTTCCAGCAGATCCAGAAATATGAGCGCGGCATTAACCGCATGGGTGCAAGTCGCATTTATGATTTTGCCAAAGCGCTGAATGTGCCGGTGTCGTATTTCTTTGAGGGGTATGGTGACGATCTGGGCGAACTTTCCCCCGCCTATGGCATGGCGGAAAGCGAAGCGCCCGCATTCGAGCATGAGCAGATTTCCAACCGCGAAACGATGGATGTCATGCGCGCCTATCACAAAATCAAAAACCCGCAGGTGCGTAAGCGCATTGTTGATCTCATCAAGTCGATGGCGGAAGAATCCGCCGCGAAATAATTTCCAGTTTTTGCTTGACGCGTTTGGGCTTACAGCTAGTGTCGCCAGCGATTTCAGGTGGGCATTTGGAGCTTGGCGGCCACCGCGACTGAATAACCCGGTCTAAGCAAAGTGATTTCCGCGCATGGCTCCGTACATTACTGCCCATCAGGGCGAGCGAGGCATGTTGTGAATTCTCCTTCCTATTCAGCGCGCGAGCATTATGTTTTCACCAGTGAGTCGGTTTCCGAAGGCCACCCCGACAAAGTCTGCGACCAGATTTCGGATGCGATTGTAGATGCGTGTCTGGGCGAAAATCCCGAAGCGCGCTGCGCCATTGAAACGCTCGCTACGACTAACCGCGTGGTCATCGCCGGTGAATATCGTGGTGCTGACCGGGTGGATGCAGCGCGGATGGAAGCCATCGTGCGCGGTGTTGTGCGCGATATTGGGTACGATCAGCAAGGCTTCGGCTGGAAAAATCTTACCGTCCATAACTTCGTGCATCAGCAATCGGCTGACATTGCGCGCGGGGTGGATGCTGCGGCGGAAAAAGACGAAGGGGCAGGGGATCAGGGGATCATGTTCGGCTTCGCCTGCCGCGAAACGCCCGATCTGATGCCCGCACCGCTTTTCTATTCGCACCGTATTCTGCAAGCACTTTCGGAAGGTCGCCGCAGCGGAAAATTCGCGCTTCTCGGGCCGGATGCAAAAAGTCAGGTCAGCCTCGAATACCGCAAAGGAGAGCCGGTACGCGCCAATGCGGTAGTGGTCTCCACTCAGCACAAGCCGGAAATTGCGCAAAAAGAAATCCGCGAGCTGGTGCGCGGCGTGGTAACAAGCGTGCTGCCCAAAGGCTGGATGTGCGCGGAGGAGGAGTTTTTCGTCAACCCCACCGGTCAGTTTATTATTGGTGGACCAGACGGCGATTCGGGGCTAACGGGGCGCAAAATTATTGTGGATACTTATGGCGGTGCGGCTCCGCATGGCGGCGGCGCGTTTTCGGGCAAAGACCCAACGAAGGTGGATCGCTCGGCGGCCTATGCCGCGCGTTACCTTGCCAAAAATGTGGTGGCGACCGGGCTTGCTGAGCGCTGCACGATTCAGCTTTCCTACGCTATTGGCGTGGCGCGCCCGGTGTCGTTTTACGTCAATACCCATGCGGCACCGAAGGTGGATCCCGAGCGTCTGGAGCGGGTATTGCAGGAACTGGTCAATCTCTCCCCGCGCGGCATCCGCACGCATCTGAAGCTCAACCGCCCGATTTATCTGCCCACCGCAAGCTACGGCCATTTTGGCCGGCAGCCGCAGGAAAATGGTGCCTTCAGCTGGGAAAAAACCGACCTCGTCGCTCAGCTGCAACGTGAATTCGGCATCAGCAACGCGGCATGAGTGGCAAGGTGCAAGTCCTAGAATCGGGCAAGGTGCGTCTTATCCCACTTGCTGCTGAGCATGAGGCGGAGTTTCTACGGCTCGCCAACATCCCCGAAATCAATCAGCGCGTGAATAAACCATTTCCCTATACGCTGACGCATTTTGCGGAACAGTTAGGATCATTGCAAAAAAGCAAAAATTACTTTGTGTGGATGATTGAACATGAAGGATCAATCATCGGGGTTATCAATACTGCTGACCCGCGTGACGTGCATTTATTCCAAGGCGGATACTGGATTGACCCCGAGCACTGGGGGAAGGGCATAGCCTCAGCAGCAGTGCGACTGGTTAAAGAATTTCTGTTCAAGGAATGTGGTGCAGTCCGTGTTCAAGCGCTTGTCGAGCCAGACAATCTGGCCTCTATTCGCGTTATGGAAAAATGTGGTTATGACCGCGAAGGTTTACTTAAGAAATTCTATTCCTCCGCTAGTAGAGGTTTGGTTGACGTCCTCATGTACGCAGTTGTTCGATAATTTTGTTTCCTTTTGCCTTGTTTGAATGGCATGGAGATCGAACATAAGACGCCACCCCCCACGGAACTCGCTTCGCTTATGCTCGCAAGTTCCCGCTCCCCCTCAAGGGAGGAGCCAAAAAAAGGGGCGGGCATTTATTTTACGAAATAATGATAAAAAAGCTGGGCTGAAATTAAAAAATGAAATCAGAGAAAAGAGGAGAAAATTCTATCCCCTCTCCCGTTCACGGGAGAGGGCAGCGAGGCTTAGTGAGCAACGCGAACTTAGCCGGAGCGGGTGAGGGGAGAACTGGCTATCTCTCCTCCTTTGGCCGGAATCGCGGGCGGAGTTTAAGCGCCTATCAGCAAAGGCTGGTGGAAAATTTGTTACCGCTATTGGCAATCGACACGGATCATATGGTCATCCCATCATCCGATCATCGGCCTACCTCCCTCGAAATCGGTTTTGGGGCGGGCGAGCATCTCGCGGCGCAGGCGCGGCATCACCCGGAGCGTCATTATCTTGGCTCAGAACCCTACATCAATGGGGTGGCGAAGTTACTCGCCGTGATTGACCGCGAGAAGCTCACCAACATTCGTATTGATACGCGGGATGTGCGCGCACTGCTCAGCGAATTACCGGACGCCGCACTTAATGAAGTTTTCATCCTGTTCCCCGACCCCTGGCCGAAAGCCCGCCACCATAAGCGCCGCCTCATCAATGCGGCAACACTTGCCATGCTTGCCCGAGTGCATCAGCCGGGCGGGCGGCTGCTGATTGCGACCGATCATCTGGACTATGCAGACTGGATTTTGGAGCAGCTTCTTCATCAGGAATATTATAGGCTTGACCGCGCGCGGGATCGTCATAAACCCCCGGCAGACTGGACTGAGACCAAATACCAGCGCAAAACTACCGCTCAGGGGCGGTTGCCGGTATTTTTTGAATGTGAGAGAAACACCATATGAGTCACGCGGCAATAGAATCGCTTCCCATCATTCTGGTGGTGAATCTTGAAAAATCAACCGAGCGCCGCCGCGAGATGGAGCGCCAGTTCGCCCAGCTTGGCGTGAGTGAAAAAGTGGAGTTCTTCCCTGCCGTGAATGGCTATGCGCTAGATAAAGATGCCATGCCGCATTATAATGGCCGCAAGCGCCTGTTCTTTTTTGGCCGGCATCTGAATCAGGGCGAGATTGGCTGTCTGCTGTCGCACCGTGCGATTTATGAAAAAATGCAGCGCGAATCCATCCCCCACGCGATTGTGCTGGAGGATGATGCGATTCTCGCGCCGGACTTTGCGCCCGTCATGCATGCGCTGATGCAGCATGCCGCGCGCTGGGATATGGTGCGGTTTTTATCCCGCCCGAAAGTCTATCGCCGTACGCGCCCTATCGGCCCGCTTTACGGGAACTACGCGCTTGGCCGCACCTTCGGCACGCCGGGCGGTTCCTATGGTTATATCCTGAGCCTCAAGGCGGCGCGCAGGCTGCTGCATTTTACCGAAATGAACTGCCTGCCGGTGGATATTCTCTTCGGCCATCAATGGCGCACCGGGCTTAATGTGCTGAATCTTCTGCCCTCGCCTGTGTCATATGATGACCAGAATGAATCCACCATCGAAGCGGGTCGGTTCGATAAGCGGCATGGGCTGACCGGCACAAAAAAACTCGCTTTCTGGCTGGGGCGCGGTAGTTGGCGCCTCTATGAATTTTTTGGCAAATACGCCGTCTGGCTGATTTCCTGGCCTTATGATCGGCGGCTTGGCAGCGCACTGCGTCGCGGCGCGCTCGCTAAATAATCCTTGCAATTCCTATGCGGATTCCTTATACGCCGCGGTAAATCACATACACATCCCCTAAGAGGTGGCCAGAGGCCGCCTTTTTTATTGACTGCAATGTTGAGATTGAAATGGAGCGAGTTTTGTACGGTTTGTTTTTAAGCGTCATCCCCGCGAAAGCGGGGATCCAGTTCCAGCAGAACTCCCGGCGCGGACGCGCCGCGCTGGATTCCCGCCTGCGCGGGAATGACACGATTTTGGGGGATGCAAAGCTTCTATGAAACCGCTCGAAGCCCAAATTCACGACCTGATAGAGCCCTCAATCGCCGCGATGGGGTTTCGTCTTGTGCAGCTGAAGCTGAATGATAGTTCAAAAAACCGCCTGTTGCAGATTATGGCAGAGCGGCCGGATGGCTCGATGACGCTGGAAGATTGCGAGAAAATAAGCCGCCAGATTTCTGCCGTGCTGGATGTGGAAGATATCATTCCCACCGCCTACCGGCTGGAGGTTGGCTCACCGGGCATAGACCGGCCACTGGTGACGCGCGCGGACTACGAAAAATACCACGGCCACCAGGCCAAGCTTGAAACGATTTTACCTATCCATGGCCGCCGCCGCTTCACCGGCGAGATTCAGGCAGTCACGGAAAACACCGTCACCCTCAAGGTGGATGGTGTGGGGCATGAGATACCGCTCGCTGACATCCAGACCGCCAAACTGGTGCTGACGGAGGCGCTGCTGAAGAAAGCGATGCATGGATGAGCAGATGATCGGATGATCCGTGAAGATCGACCCTGCACGGATCATCTGATTATCCGATTATCGGATCATCACAGGACAAACCAGAAGGAGACGACCATGGCGATACCTCAAGTGATTCACGGTTCCACTGAAATGCTGCAGATTGCAGATGCGGTGGCGCGCGAAAAAAACATCGAGCGCGAGACGGTGCTCGCCGCGATGGAAGAAGCGATTCAAATCGCCGGCCGTAAAAAATACGGGCTGGAGCATGATATCCGCGCGCAGATTGACCGCAAAACGGGAGCCATCAAGCTCTTCCGCGTGATAACGATTGTGGAAATAATCGAAAATCCTGAGGACGAGGCGAAGTTTCTAACCCCCGCCCAGGCGCAGCGAAAATATCCGGGCGCGAAAATCGGCGACGAATTTCGCGACGAATTACCACCGATTGATTTTGGCCGGATTGCAGCGCAAACCGCCAAACAGGTGATTGTGCAGAAAGTACGGGATGCCGAGCGCGAGCGCCAGTATGAAGAATTCAAAGATCGGGTGGGCGAGATTGTCAACGGCGTCGTCAAGCGCGTCGAATATGGCAATGTCACGGTTGATTTCGGCCGCACCGAAGCCGTCATCCGCCGCGACGAGCTGATCCCGAGGGAAACCTTCCGCAAAGACGACCGGATCCGCGCATATATCTACGATGTGCGCCGCGAAAAAACCGGTGCGCAGGTGTTTCTCTCGCGCGTTCGGCCGGAATTTCTTGCCAAGCTTTTCATGCAGGAAGTGCCCGAGATTTATGACGGGGTGATCGAGATTAAAGCCGTGGCGCGTGACCCTGGCTCGCGCGCGAAAATCGCCGTCACGTCGCATGACCCGAGCGTTAACCCCGTGCTTTCCTGCGTGGGTGTGCGCGGTTCGCGCGTGCAGGCGGTGGTGTCGGAGCTGCAGGGCGAGAAAATTGATATCGTCGAATATGCCGAAGACCCGGCCACCTTCGTGGTGAACGCGCTTTCTTCTGCAGAAGTGAGCAAAGTGGTGATTGATGAGGACTCTAACCGCATTGAAGTGGTGGTAGCAGAAGATCAGCTTTCGCTCGCCATTGGCCGCCGTGGGCAGAATGTGCGCCTCGCCGCGCAGCTGACCGGCTGGAACATCGATATTCTGACCGAAGAAACCGAGTCCGAGCGCCGCACGCAGGAGTTCAACCGCCTCTCCGCCCTCTTTATCGAGGCGCTGAATGTGGAAGAAGTCATTGCCCACCTGCTCGTGACGGAAGGGTTCAGCTCGGTTGAAGAAGTGGCCTATGTGCCGATTGAAGACCTTGCCCAGATTGAGGGATTTGACGAGGCAGTGGCAGGCGAATTGCGCCAGCGTGCCAATGATTACCTCGATCAGAAACGCGCCGATACTGAGGCGAAACTGAAGGCAGACGGGGTAGAAGACGCCCTGATGAAAGCCGAAGGTCTGACGCTTGAGATGGTGGAAAAACTTGCCGCTGCGGGCGTTAAAACCATGGATGATTTCGCAGGGCTGGCAACGGATGAATTTTTTGAAATTCTCCCCAAATCCGGCCTGTCACAGGAAGATGTGAGCGCGATGATCATGAAGGCACGCGAGTCGTGGTTTGCAGCGTAAGGGGGTTCTGGGCACTGTTCGCATGACAACAGCATCCGGAACAGCGGAACGCAGCTGCATTCTCACCCGCGCGGTAAAACCCAAGGGGGAGATGATCCGCTTTGTGGTGGGGCCGGAATCAAGGCTGGTGGCCGATCTTGCAGAGAATCTGCCGGGGCGGGGCATGTGGCTTTCCGCCTCTAAACTGCTGCTGGCCGAGGCGATTGCCAGACGGAGCTTCCATAAAGCGGCGAAAATGCCTGTTGCGGTGCAAGAAGGCTTTGCTGAGACGCTTGAAACCCTCTGGCGGCGGCGGCTGCTTGATCTTGCTTCGCTTGCGCGCAAGGCCGGGCAGCTCATCAGCGGGTTTGATAAGGTGAGCGAAGCGCTGGAAAAGGGCAGGGTGCTGGTTCTGCTTCAGGCGCAGGATGCGGGCGAAGACGGATTAAAAAAACTGGCAAAATCAGGCATCCCCTCCTTTCGCGGGTTTGACCGGGCGGCGCTTTCCGCCCTGATGGGAAAAGAAAATGCGGTGCATGTGGCGGTGATGGAAGGCTCAGCGGGAGCGTTTTTTCTGAGCGAACTGCGCCGTTTCGCTTTATTTATGGATGAAACTGGTTTATAGGGCTGTTCCCTTGCAGAAAAAAAGGAAACTATGACCGATTCGGAGAATCAGAAAAAAGAAGCGCTCACGCTGAAAGCGCCTACCACTTTATCCCTCACCAAAACGGTGGAATCGGGCAAGGTGAAGCAGAATTTCCAGCGTGGCCGTTCCAAAACGGTGACGGTCGAGGTGAAAAAAACCCGCACCTTCGCCCGTGGCGGCGAAACCGGGATGGTCGAGGTGCAAAAAGGCGCCTCCGAAGCCAGCAAGCAGCGCCAGCTCAATCAGGCCGAGCGTGAGGCACGCTTGCGCGCCCTGCAGCAGGCGGAAAAACAGGAAGACGCGCTGGCCTATCAGGTCGTGCGCCCCACCTTGTCATTTGATGATCTGACGGGCGAAGATCTGCAAGGCGCCACCAGCACCGCAACGCCGATGGATGATGTTGCCAAGCGCAATCTTGATGCGCTGCGCAACGCCCCCTCCAACCGCCCGGCAACCACCCGCCCGGATTTGCCAGGCGCACTTAAACGCCCGCTTTCCACCACGCGCGTGGTGGAAGAGGAGGCGGCGGATCGTGCATCGAAAAAAACGCGCAGCGCGCCGGATACGGAATATAAACGCGGTGGAAAAATGACGATCGCGCAGGCGCTGGGCATGGATGACCAGATCCGCGTGCGCTCGCTCGCTTCGGTGAAACGCCAGCGCGCGAAAGTA
>CANHAG010000012.1 GCA_947458525.1 Rhodospirillaceae bacterium
ATATAACTGACGGAACTCACCTCCCGGCGCATGCTGCGGGCATTCCACGGCCTGCCGCTACACCTGCAATGGCTACAGTCTGAGCAGCGCTGAGCGCCAACGTAACGGGCTGGCGCGATAATTGCTTGCAATCCTGCGGCGTCTGGGCTGGTATAATCGGCGTATGACGGAATCACTCATCAAACAGGTTGATTTAACGCCGCCGGGCGGGGCGCACAAGGTGCTGATGCATAGCTGCTGCGCGCCCTGCGCCGGTGAGCTGATGGAGCAGATGCTGGCGAACGGCATTGATCTTACCATCTTTTTTTATAACCCCAACATCCACCCCAAAAAAGAATACGAGATTCGCAAGAACGAAAATATCCGGTTTGCGGAAAAAATGGGCATTCCCTTTGTGGATGCGGATTATGACGTGCAGGACTGGTTCGCGCGAGCCAAAGGCATGGAGGCAGAGCCCGAGCGCGGCATACGCTGCACCATGTGTTTCGATATGCGCTTTGCCCGCACGGCGCTTTATGCGTATGAGCATGGCTTCCCGGTGATCACCAGTTCGCTTGGTATTTCGCGCTGGAAGAATATGGAACAAATCAATGATTGCGGCCACCGTGCCGCCGCGCCTTACGCGGGGCTGAGCTACTGGGATTATAACTGGCGCAAATCCGGCGGCAGTGCGCGCATGTATGAGATCGCCAAGCGCGAGAATTTCTATGCCCAGCAATATTGCGGCTGTATTTATTCGTTGCGTGATTCAAACCAATGGCGTGAAGCGAGTGGCCGCGAAAAAATTGCCATCGGTGAAACCTGGTATGAACAGAAACTGGCGGAGAACAGTGTCTGATCCCCACCATCAAGGAGTCATCATGCCACCGATGGACTATCTGCTGACCCGCCGCTCCGTGAGCGTGCAAGCGCTGATTCCCCCTGCGCCGGACGAAGCGCAGCTTGAACATATACTCACCGCCGCCACCCGCGTGCCCGACCACGGCAAGCTCTGCCCCTGGCGGATTCTGGTACTGGGAAAAGAAGGGCAGGGGTGGCTTGGGGAAATACTCGCACGGCGTTTTGCCTCCCTCTATCCGCAGGCGAATGAAAAACAGCTTCAGTTTGAGCGCGAACGCCCTCTGCGCGCACCGCTGCTGCTGGTGGTGCTTGCGACCCCTGTGGCCAGTCCGAAAGCGCCGGAATGGGAACAGCATCTTTCTGCAGGCGCGGTCTGTATGAATATTCTTCACGCCGCCCATGCGCTCGGGTTCGGTGCAAAATGGCTGACGGAATGGCCTGCCTATGATGATGACATCACAGCCGCACTTCTTGCGCGCGTGCCTCCACTTGTAGCCGAGGCGGGCGGCAGGCCGCGCGTGGCCGGGTTTATGTATCTTGGCAGTATTCGCGAACAACCTGAAGCGCGCGAGCGCCCCGCCCTGAAGTCGGTGGCCTGTGTGATGCATGATGGCGCAGAAAGCGTCAGTTTTTCCACTGGCTCTGAATCATCTTGATGGCGGCAATTATTTCTGCACGTATTTGATCTGGCGGCGCACCCAGCGCACCCAGCAATTCCTGGGCTGCGGGGTTCTGGCTGGATTCCAGCCGGGTGAGTGACCGCTCGGCCTGAGTATAATAGGCGAGCGCCTGGCGCGGATCTGCCCGAACCCCCCCGGTACCCCGCATATAAGCGTTCCCGAGCGATAGCTGGGGCAAAAGACCATATTCGCCGAAGGCGGCACCCTGCCGCATCCACGCCACGCCCTGAGAGGGCTCGGAATCCATCAGCCGCTGGCCAAGCGCGAAGCGATCCATCGCTCCCTGCCACGGAGCCTGCTGGTTATAATAGGTGCTTGCACGCTGCGGGCCAAGCTGGAGCAGCGCCTGCAGGGTCTCTTCTGTGCTTGCCAAGCCACTATTCTGCCAGCCCGTGCCTGAGGTGACACCGTCCAGCACCCTGCCAAGTTCTTCTACCGGGGAACGCAGGGGATTTGCTGCCCATTCCCAGTTGAGCCTCATCCGTTGCGCATTCACCCACTCCCGCACCTCGGAACTGGCACGCGAGGCCACCTGATCAATGGCCGTAACCACTGACCTGACGCCACCGCACAGGGCGCCGCTGGCTGGTATGCCGGAACTGGCCAGAGCCCCCTCGCACTGAGCCGTAGCGGTTTTAGCACGCGCCCAGAGATCGGGCAGTATGCCGGTGGCGTACAGCACGGCAACAATAATCACGAAGCCAAACAGCCCGCTGCCTGCCCGTCGCTTTCTAGCAAAAAACATGGAACGTAGTTTACACGCAATTTACATGAAATTCGAGGAGAATAGTGTTTTTTTTCTGTGTCATACAAATGTCATATATCCGTGGTTGTAAATTGGATAAAATTGTAGTAATTATTAATTATTGTTAACCAATTGCGTGTTTCAGCATACGCAACTTCAGCACTTCAGGGGCATATCGTATGACGATTCTCAGCACTGGCGGAAATACAGCACTCACCAATCTGGGCAGTAGCGCAGGGCTGTGGCAGTGGCTGGCAAGCGCGGCGCCTGCCAGTGGTGTAACGGCGGCAAATACAGGTATCGTAATCAACGGCACGCCGGGGGATGACTATCTGGTGGGTTCGGCAAATGCCGAAACAATCAACGGCCTTGCCGGGAATGATGGCATTGTGGGCCTTGCCGGGAATGATACGCTCAACGGCGACGATGGTAACGATCAGGTGTTGGGCGGCGAGGGTAATGACACGGTCACCGGCGGCAATGGCGATGACTTCCTAAGCGGCGGTGACAGCGATGATGCCATCGGCGGTGGTGAAGGAAATGATTCTATCGTCGGCGATGCCGGCAATGATGTGATCTTCGGTGACGCGGGGGTTGATATTGTGCTTGGCGGCACAGGCAACGACCAGATCAATGGCGGCGATGGCAATGACGGGCTGTTTGGTGATGCGGGCAGTGATACCATCAACGGCAATGCCGGAGATGACCAGATGAACGGCGGAACTGACGATGATACACTCAACGGCAATGATGGAAATGATGTGATTGTTGGCGGGCTTGGTGCCGACATCATCAACGGCGGTATCGGCAATGACCTGCTGATCAGTGAAGATGGCAATGATCAGATGTTTGGTGACGATGGTAACGACACGCTGCTTGCCGGCACAGGCAATGACACCGTCAATGGTGGTGCGGGGAATGATTTTCTGGCCGGGGAAGACGGCAATGATGTGCTGAACGGCGATGCCGGGGGTGACGCCATGAATGGCGGCGCTGGCGATGATCTCATCAGCGGTGGAGAAGGCAACGACCTGATTTATGGCGGTGTGGGAGTGGACACAATCAATGGCGATGCCGGCGATGATATTATCGGTGGCGATGCGGGTAACGACACCATCCGCGGCGGTCTTGGCAATGACATCATCGCCGGGGGAGCCGACAATGACGTGCTTTATGGTGACGACGGCAATGATGGCATCTATGGCGATGCCGGAAATGATACGATTGAAGGCGGTATGGGCACTGATACCCTGAATGGTGGCGAGGGAGATGATACGGTCATTGGCGGGGAAGGCAACGATATCATAGGCGGCTGGACAGGCAACGACACGCTGTATGGCGGTAACGGCACGGATTTCCTCTATGGCGATGATGGTGATGATAAACTCTATGGTGAGGCCGGGGATGATTTTATCTATGGCTGGAACGGCAATGACTATGTTGAAGGCGGCGCAGGGAATGATTTCGTTTCCACTGAAGAGGGCAACGACACCATTTACGGGCAGGACGGCGACGACCAGATTTTCGGTTCGCAGGGCAATGACTATATTGATGGCGGCTCTGGGAATGATACGCTCTTTGGTGGCTCCGGTGCCGATACGGTGTTTGGTGGCGATGGCAATGATTATGTCTATGGTTCCCGCGCCCAGCTTTCAGATGGTTCCCAGTATGATTTCGGGGTAGATGGCAGCGATAAACTCTATGGTGGCAACGGCAATGACTGGCTGCAGGGTGGCCCCGGCAATGACGAAATGTGGGGCGGCGCCGGTCAGGATATGTTCCTGTTCCGTAATGGCGATGTGACGGCGCCCGCAGGTGGTAACGACACCATTTACGATTTTGAATTAGGCGGTACTGATCGGGTCTATCTTGACGGGTATGGATTCAGCTCCATCACATATGCGGATTTTCTGAATAATCACGTCTCTGATTCCTCTCAGGGATTATTGATCACACTGAATAGTTCCACCAGCATTACGCTCGTCGGGATCACTGAGTCCCAGCTAACGCCAGATTCGTTCTACGCCTATAATTAGCCTATAGTTAGGTGCCATAACATAATTCGATTATCCTGCGCGCGGATTACGCCGCTGCTATCATCGGTGCGGGCTTCTGTCGCCCCAGCAGCATCATATAGAGTACCGGCACAAAGCCAAGGGTCAGCACCGTACCGGCTGCCAGACCAAACATAATCACCACGCTCATGGCAAACCAGAGTTCTTCACCAAACATGGCCATGGGCACAAGACCAAGAATGGTGGTGAGGGTCGTCATGAGGATGGGGCGCAGGCGCGCCGCGCAGGCATTCAACACGGCTTCTTTGAGGTCGGGTGTCTGCTGGCGCTCAGTATCCATCCGGTCAATCAGCACAATGCCGTTATTCACGATAATCCCCGCAAGGCTGAACAGCCCGAGCATACCGTTAAAATCGAATATCGCACCCGTGACCAGTAGCCCGATGACGGCACCAATCAGGCACAGCGGAATGGTCAGGAAAATAATGACGGTGCGGGTGATGGATTTGAACTGCCAGACGAGCAGAATGAACATGAGGGCAAGTGCCAGCGGCATGAATTTGAACAGCGCCGTATTGGCGCGCTTGCTGCCTTCAATTTCGCCGCCCATCTCCACCTTGTAGCCCTCGGGCAATACGAGATCGCCCAGTTTCTGCTGCAGTTCCTTATCAAAATCCACCGCCGTCATGCCCGGCACGCGGCCTTCCACCGTCATGGTGCGTTCCTGATTAAACCGCATGATGCGGCTGGGCTCCACCACGCCGCTGAAGCTTGCCACCTGAATGAGGGGCACCGGCGTGCCGGATTCCGAAATCACTGAGAGTGAGCGCAGCGTATCCATATTATCGCGCCCCTCGTCGCCCCGCACCACGATGGGGATGACTTTATCTCCCTCGCGGTAATCGCTGATATTGGTGCTTTCAAAATAGGCCTCAAGCGTGCGGGCGATTGATTCGCTCGTCACACCTGCGCGGCGGGCGCGTGCCTGATCAATCTCTACTGCGATTCGCAAGGCGGGGTTCTGCCAGTTATTTTTAATACCGACACTGCCCGGTATGTCGCGCATCGCGTCTGTGTAGCGGTCTGCGAGTTTCCACAGCACATCGTCATCCGGGCCGCTGATGCGGTATTCAGCCAGCCCCACCTCATCTTGCGAGAGGGACATCTGTTTGCTGACACCGGTGGCATCCGGCATTTCGGTACGGATGAAATCATTGGTGCGCGCCATGAGGGCGGGCACATCTTCCGCCGTTTTGGTATTTACCACCATGAAGAACGTATTATCGCTGGGATCAACAGGGCTAAGCGCAAGGAAAAAGCGTGGGCCGCCGAACCCGACATAGGAAACATGGCTGGTGATTTCCGGATTTTTCGCGCGGTCATTCAGCCAGGCGGAGAGGCGTTTGCTGTTTGTAATAGTCTCGCGCACGTCTGTCCCGGCCGGGAGATCCACATAAATGAGGTATTGATTGCGCGAGGAGGGCGGCATCATCTGCTGGGGTACGAATGCCATCAGCATGAGCGAAAGTACAAACAGCCCGATCATGGCCAGCACAAACAGGTAACGCAGCGAGAGAATGCGCGACAGCAACGCGCGGTAGCCCGCGTTCAACCGGGCGATGACCCCGCTGGTTTTTTCCTGTTTCTGGCCGGTCGTATATTCCTTGAGTGTCCACACACAGATGGCAGGGGTGGCATAAAGGCATAAAAACCACGAGCCGATGAGGGCAATCGAAATCACGATGCCAAGTGCGCGCAGAAACTCACCCGTGACGTTATCGGCCAGAATCAGCGGCAGGAAGGCAAGGATGGTGGTGAAGGAGGAGGTGAGCAGTGGAATACCAAGAGATTTCGCGGCGGCGAGGGCAGCGTCTTTTTTCTTTGCACCCGCAGCCATGCGCGTGCTGATATCTTCCGCCATCACCACGCCATTATCTACCAGTAGCCCAAGCGCGATGATAATGGCCGCAATCGACATACGGTGCAGCTGCACACCCATCAGATGCATCACCACCACCGTCAGGCACATGGCGAGCGGCACGATTGCACCCACAATCAGCCCGGTGCGGAAGCCAAGGAACGCCACCACCACTACCAGTACCACCAGCACCGTCTGCACCAGATTAGAGGTCGCGTCATCCACCGAGGCTTTGACGAAGTCCGGCTGCCAGGTAATCACATCAAGCGCTACGCCGTTGGGCAGGCGCGCCCGTTCCTTGTCCAGCGCCTCCTTCACGATGGCGCCGAATTCTACAATATTGAAATTCTCCGTCATGGAGATGCCAAGGACAATCGCTGGCGCAGTATTGAAATAAACCGGGCGGACGGGCGGATCCTGATAGCCGCGGCTGATATTAGCCACATCGGTCAGGTAAATCACCTGCCCCGATTTCGGCACGGTGATTTGCAGTTGGCGGATCTGATCAATCGAGGTGAAATTGCCAGAGGGATCGACCCCGATTGAGCTGCCATCCGCATTAATATACCCGCCCGGCAGGATCACATTTTGCGCCCTGAGTGCGGTAACAATATCATTGGATTGCATATTGAGATGGGCGAGCCGATCCATATTGATATCAATGAAAAACCGCTCCTGCTGGATGCCGTACAGATCCACCTTGCTGACGCCAGTGACCGAGCCCAGCCGGTCTTTGATGTTGCGTGCCAGCTCGTCAAGCTCTGCAAGGGTAAAACCCTCACCATGCAGGGCGATGGTGGCGGAAGCCACGTCGCCATAATCGTCATTCACTACCGGGCCTTGCGTACCCTTAGGCAGGAAGGGCTTGACGTCATTCATCTTGTTGCGCAGATCCTGCCAGATGGGGGCAAGGTCAAAATACCGGTCATAAAGCTTGGGCTGCACCAGCACATAGCCGGGCTGCACGGTGGTTTTGATATCCTCCACCTCCGGCATTTCGCGGATTTTACGCTCGATGGGTTTGGCGATCAGCTCCTCCGTCATGCGGATGGAAAGCCCGGGAAATATCGCGGTCACCTGCGCATCGCGGATGGTGATTTCCGGATCCTCCTGCGAGGGCATAGTACGATAGGTGCTGATGCCAAAGAAAAACACGAACAGCAGAATGAGAACGCTGAACTGCGTATTAGCGATGGCGAAGCGGGTAATTTTTTCCATGCACTTTCCGTTTTTGTGCCTAACGCGCGGCACCTTCTGATGGCTGCACTACCGGCTCCCACAAACCTACCTTCTGCCCCGGCTCAAGGAAGGGCACGCCGGCGGTCACGATTTTTTCGCCCGCTTCCAGCCCGCCGATTACTTCAATTTTATTATCCTTGATGTTGCCGATGGCCACTTCACGCGGGCGCAAGGTCATGGTTGCCGGGTCAATTACAAATACGCGGCCATGCCGCCCGGTTTTCTCGGCGGCGGTTTTGTTGTCGAGATCTTCCTGTCCGCGCAGATCAAGCGCGCTGATGGGAATGAGATACGCCACCTTGTCGGTTGCTTTATAATTCTCAACCATGAAAAACACCTGCGCCGTCATACCCACGCGGATATCATACTGCGCGGTTTTCCTGAGCAGCACTTTCACCGGAAAGGCATTGCCCTGCTGCGCCAGCGCTCCGATTTCGGTGATCGTGCCTTTCACCGTTGCGCCCGTTAAGGTGGGGAACGTGACTTCCACATTCTCGCCAATCGCAATCTGGCGGATGATGGTTTCAGGCACCAGCGCGCGCACGGTGAGTGCCGTCGGGCGCTGAATGCGAAACAGGGTCTGGGTGGGGTTCACTTCCATGAATGGTTCCACCAGACGTTCGGAAATCTGACCGTCATAAGGCGCATAAAGCACGGTTCGATCGTAATCAAGTCTGGCCACGTCCCGCTCCGCGAGTGTGACCTGATAATTGCTCCGCGCGGCTTCATATTGCGAATTGGCCGTATCCACCGCCGCCTGTGCCACATGGCCTTTCTTAAACAGGGCGCGCTGGCGCTTTAAGATTTCACTTTTTTCGCTAAGCAGAGCATTGCTGCTGGCCACGCGCGACTCGGCGGCTTTATAGGCCAGCTCATAATCTTTCTTCTCGAGCGTTGCGAGCACCTGACCTTCCTTCACATGGTCGCCCATGGTGACATTCACCGTCTCCACCCTTCCGCCGATCTGAAAGGCGATTTCGGTTTTGTCATCCGTCTCTACCACGCCCGAAATACGCCGTGCCTGACCGGAAGACATATCCCCGACCACGGTATATTTTACTACTTTTACCGGCAGGGCAGGGGGCTCTTTCTTTTCTTCCCTGCAGGCGCCAAGCGCAAGCAGGCCGGGCAGCAGCAGGAACGGGAGAAGAAATCTGGGCAAAGCGTTCATAAAAACCCCTGCAACGCCATGAAAATCAAGGAAAAATAAAGCGCACCGTGGCTCCGCGAGTAGGGCTCGAACCTACGACCGATCGGTTAACAGCCGATTGCTCTACCGCTGAGCTATCGCGGAACACTGGCGCTTTCGCATAGTGTGGTATATTTACCGGCGCGCATCTATGGCATAAAGGATTTTTGATGGCAATTATTTTATCGGGATTGCCTTTTTGCCGATTTTACGTCCCTATCACGCCCATGGCGCAATCTGGTTTTTTTCATTCCCGCGGTCTGCTATGGGCAGAGCTGCTGACGCTGACGGTGGTGATTCCGTTTGCGCTTTATCTTCATTCGCCGCGCGGGGCTATTTTTGCCGCCTTGTGGCTTATTCTGCTATACTGCGTGCTGGTGTTCAGGCGCCTTGCGCCGGGTACAGGCCTCCGCGCGGTGTGGGATGGCGCAGCGCTGCGCGAGTGGCATTTATGGCGCCCTATTCTGATTCGTTTTGTGATTTCTGCCCTGTTGCTTATTGCACTCACCTTCTGGCTGGTGCCGGAGCGGTTCCTCTCCTTCCCGCGTGAGCGCACGGTGCTGTGGGGCATGGTGATGCTGCTTTATCCCCTCCTCTCCGTGCTGCCGCAGGAATTTATTTTCCGCAGTTATTTCTTTGTGCGCTACCGCACGATTTTACCCACCCCGCGCGCGATGTTTTTTGCCTCCGCCCTGACCTTTGGTTTCGCGCATATTCTGCTGCATAACTGGGTGGCGCTGCTGCTTTCCACCGTTGGCGGCTTTATTTTTGCCCATACCTATCACAAGCGTTCCTCGCTGGCGCTGGTTTCAGCAGAGCATGCGCTTTATGGCTGTTTTCTCTTCACGATCGGGCTTGGATATTTCTTTTATTCCGGCGCGCCACATACATGGTGATGATGTTTCTGCCTTACGCTTGAGAGGATTTTTTTGCACTGCACTATAACTCTTGGTGTCTCTGATGTTTACGCTTGAGCTTCGTCTGAGAGTCGTTACAACTCTGCCATCTTAAACTGCTAGCGGAAACGTAAATCATGGCCAAAGCTGCTCGAAAGAAACCATCTCCCCGAAAAATTCCCGCACTGAAGAAACCACTGCGCAAGCCGGTGCGTCCGGCGAAGAAGCAGGCGGAGAAGCAGCCGGAAAAACGCGTTGCCGCTTCAGTCGCTGCGACCAAATCCACCCGTCTGCCGAGAGAAAAACTCCTCGCCATGTACCGCGAGATGCTGACCATCCGCCGGTTTGAAGAAAAAGCCGGGCAGCTTTACGGTATGGGTCTGATTGGCGGGTTCTGCCATCTTTACATCGGGCAGGAAGCCGTCGTGATCGGCATGCAGCACGCCGCTAAAAAGGGCGACGCGGTGATCACCACCTACCGTGACCATGGCCATATGATCGCCTGCGGTATGGATCTGAAGGGCATCATGGCGGAGCTGACGGGGCGCATTGGCGGCTTTTCCAAAGGCAAGGGCGGGTCAATGCATATGTTCTCGGTGGCCGAAAATTTCTTCGGCGGCCACGGTATTGTGGGCGCCAATGTGCCGCTCGGCACCGGCATGGCCTTCGCGCAGAAATATAAGGGCACGGATCATCTCACCATGTGTTACTTCGGTGACGGGGCGAGCAATCAGGGGCAGGTGTACGAGTCCTTCAACATGGCCTCGCTCTGGCAGTTGCCGGTGATTTATATCATCGAAAATAACGAATATGCGATGGGTACCAGCACCAAGCGCAGCCACGCATCAACCGAGCTTTATAAACGTGGTGAGGCCTTTGCCATTCCCGGCATGCAGGTGGATGGGATGGATGTGCTGAAAGTCTATGAAGCGGGAAAACAGGCCATCGCTCATGTGAGGAGCGGTAAGGGGCCGATGCTGATGGAGATCAAAACCTACCGCTATCGCGGCCACTCCATGAGTGACCCGGCCAAATACCGCAGCAAGGAAGAGGTGGAGAAATACAAAGAGCAGCGCGACGCAATTCAGAATTTCCGCGACTATCTGACCCGCGAAAAACTGGCGGATGAAGCGGTGTTTAGAAAAATTGAAGACGAAGTAAAAGCGCTGGTGAATGATGCGGCCGAATTCGCTAAAGAATCGCCGGAGCCCGAAGCAACGGAATTATGGACGGATGTGCTGAGTAGCTAAAGCAAGGTGCGGGATGAAATCGAAGAAATTACTGCTGAAAATATCGACGGGGCATTATAAAAATATTAAGTTTCGTGAGATGCAGGTGCTGCTTGAGGACATTGGGTTTGAGTTAAAACGTGTGGCGGGAAGCCATCATATTTACGCGCGCGCCGGCATGGAAGAGATTGTAAATATCCAAAATGTCGGTGGTGACGTGAAGCCGTATCAGGTGCGGCAAATTGTTAAACTGATCGAGCGTTATGATCTCGCGGGGGACTAGCATGAAAGATTATCACATCAATATTTTCTACAGCACCGAGGATGGGGGTTATATCGCCGACATCCCGGATCTTGTGGGATGTTCAGCATTCGGTGAAACGCCGGAGCGGGCGCTGGCCGAAGTCACCAAAGCGAAAGCGGCGTGGCTTAAAGTGTCGCGCGCACAAAAACGTAAAATTCCCAAACCCCATTATCGTCCCCTCATGTATCAGATTCCCGCGCAATAGGAGAGACCATGCCACAACAAACTGTTCGAGATGCCCTGCGTGATGCGATGGCCGAAGAAATGCGCCGCGATAAAGACGTGCTGGTGATGGGCGAGGAAGTCGCCGAATATCAGGGCGCCTATAAAGTGACGCAAGGTCTGCTGCAGGAATTTGGTGCGCGCCGCGTGATTGACACGCCGATTACCGAGCACGGCTTTGCCGGGCTCGCGGTGGGTGCGGCCTTTATGGGGCTCAAGCCTGTGGTGGAATTCATGACCTGGAATTTTGGCATGCAGGCGATTGACCAGATC